>JANNWA010000297.1:0-9370 GCA_031408275.1 Pseudomonadota bacterium | reverse complement strand
CGGCGGGTACGGTGACGGGTTCGGTGACGGCGGCGACGCTGAGCTACGGTAGCTACGGGACGCCGATCACGTTCGGTCTGGGTGGCACGGCGACAGGCGTAGGCACGACCTGGACGGGCGTGACGACCCTGGTGGGCAGTGGCGGGTCGGACACGGTGACGGGTAGTGGCCAGACCTACACGTTGGCGAACGCGACGGCGAACGCGGGCTCGAACGGGGTGGTGAGCTGGACGTCGATCGAGAACCTGACGGACACGACTGCGGGCGTGTTCAACATGGGCACGGGCGGTAGCGTCGCGGGCAACCTGAGCGGCGTGGCAGCGACGTTGAACTACGGCAGCTATGCGGCGCCGGTGACGTTTAACGCGTCGAACGCGTCGAACACGACGACGGGCATTGGCGGGACGTGGGCCGGCGTGACGTCGGTGACGGGCAGCGTCAACAGCGACACGATCACGGGCGTGGGCCAGACGATTACGCTGGACAACTTAATCGCGAATAAAGGCACGAATGGCACCGTGACTTGGACTTCGTTCGAGAACCTGACGGCAACCGGCACGAGCACGATCAATGGGGGTACCGGCGGGACTCTTTCCGGCAACGTGAATAGTGCAGTTACGACGCTGAATGGAAGCGTTCAAACGGGCGGAACACAAACGTATACCGGTGCGGTGACTTTGGGCTCTGCTACGACTCTTACGGGAGTCGGAGTTACGTTCGGCAGCACGGTTAACGGAGCGCAGACGCTGACGGTCAACGACAGCGGGACGACGACGTTGGGCGGCTCGGTGAACGTAGCCAGTCTGACAACGAACGTAGGCGGTACGACAGCGATCAACGGCGTTTCGGTGATGACGACGGGTACGCAGACCTACGGTGACGCGGTGACCCTGGGCGCGGCGACGACGCTGACGGGTGCGGGCATCACGCTGGCGGGGGTTACGGGAGCGCAAACGCTGTCGCTGGTGGACAGTGGCGCGACGGTTCTGGGCGGTGCGGTGAACGTGACGAGCCTGACCACAAACGCCACGGGGACAACCGCCATCAACGGCGGCTCAGTCACCACGACAGGCGCGCAGAGTTACGGCGACGCGGTAACCCTGGGCACAGCGACAACGCTCAGCGGAGTTGGGACTACGTTCTCAAACACTGTAACCGGGGCGCAGTCTCTGGATATTATCGATAGCGGCACGACCACCTTTAACGGCGCGGTGAACGTGGCTAGCCTGAGAACGAACCTGGGCGGCACAACCGCAATTAACGGTGGCTCGGTTACCACCACGGGCGTGCAGGCCTACGCTGACGCGGTAACCTTGGGCTCCGCACCGACAACGACACTTCAAGGCGTCGGCATCTCATTCGGGCGCGCGGTGACAGGGGCCAATGCGCTGGTTATCAACGACAGCGGCACGACGATTTTCGGGGCCGGCAGCCCGGTATCTGTAGGCAGCCTGACTACCAACGCGGGCGGTACAACCCAGATCGACAGCGGCTCGGTTACGACCACAGGCGCGCAGAACTACGGCGATGCGGTGACGCTCGGTGCCGCTACAACGCTCACTGGTGTCGCGAACACTTTCAACAGCACGATCACAAGCACTTCGTCGCTGATCGTAAATGACAGTGGGACGACCAATTACAACGGCGCGATTTCGGTGGGGAGTTTCACTACGGATGCCCTCGGAACGTCGGTCTTCAACACCGGCGCCAATGTAACAGCGTCCGGCACTGGGGGGGACGTCACTACTCTCCGGATCGCTATCAATGATCCTTTGACTAACGCTGCGGGCGTCACGCTAAAGAACATCAACGGCGGGCTGATTTCGATCTTCACCGTCACGTCGTTGACCAATCAGCTTTCGATCGACACGGCCGGTACGGTCAAGGTTACCGGGGCAGGACAGACCGGCGGCAACACTGCCACCACCGCGCTGAACCTGGTCACGGTGCCGCTGAACTTGCAGGTTACCCAACCCACCGCCCAGTTGAACTACAAGGCGGCGACTTCCCCGCAGGGCCATGTGTATGTTGCTGGTTCTTCGGTCAGGGCGTTCCTCGGAGGCTCCAGTACTTCGGTCCTCGAACAGGGGAATGCGACGGACCTTTTGTCGGTGTCGACGGTGTCGACCGTGCAGGCGTCCGCAGCAGCAGCAATCTCCGAAGCCGCCAAGGCCGGGTTCGACACCGACAGCGTGGCGCAGCAGATCAATTACGGCTTTGCCGGTGACGTCGGCGTAAGCCCGCCGTTCCCGCACACCATCGACGAGAACGGCCTGATGGTTCCCGAGGGCTTTGGCGAGGACGAAAGCTCTTCTTCTGAAGAAGCAGAGCTAAAAAAGGGATCGAATTTAGGGGCGAAGCCCCCCGCTACTGCGCCGAAGTAGGAGCCGCGGCAGCAAGGTCGTTGAATAGCGACCCGGCGAGTAGATTACGATTAACTGTAACAACGAAACCTGCCGAGAGGGGGCGGGAATTCCGCCCCACGGTGGTTCCGGCGCTCCCGGCGCCGGCTTCCCCGCTCGGGCCGCAGATGCCCCGAGTGGCGGGATTGTCGTAAGTTGGCCATAATTCACAAATGAGCGAAACTGCCCAAGCCGCCGTCCTGTTCGTAGACGTAAGCGGCAGCACCCGCCTGTACGAAAGTGCCGGCGACGCGATTGCCCACGCGGCGATCGACCGGTGCATCAACATCTTCAAGGACAAGACCGCGGTCATCGGCGGGCGCGTGATCAAGACGATCGGCGACGAGGTGATGGCGACCTTCCCGGACGCGAGTTCCGCCGCCGGCGCGGCGATCGAAATGCAGGGCGCCATCGACGAGCTGCCCCCGGTGGCCAACACCAAGATCGGCGTGCGCATCGGGTTTCATTTCGGCCCGCTGGTGGAGCGCGACGGGGACGTGTTCGGCGACTCGGTCAACCTTGCCGCGCGCCTGGCGGGGCTCGCCTCCAAGGGCCAGATCATGACCTCCCGCGAGACGGTCGAGATGATGAGCCCGATCATGCGCTCGTCCTCGCGGCGCCTGTATTCGATCGAGGTCAAGGGCAAGGCGACGGCGGTCGACCTCTACGAGATCCTCTGGCAGCAGACCGAGGACCAGACGACGCTTGCGACGAACCGCTCCATGGTCAAGCAAAAGCTGACCGCGCTGCGCCTCAAGTACCTTGACCAGGAAATCATCCTCGAAGGCGGCCGCACTTCCCTCACGCTGGGGCGGGACAAGGCCGGTGACCTCGTCATCATCGACCGCATGGCCTCGCGCCAGCACGGCAAGATCGAGCGGCGGCTGGACAAGTTCGTCCTCGCCGACCACAGCGCGAACGGCACCTACGTGACCGTGGAAGGCGACAGCGAAGTCGTGCTTCGGCGCGCCGAGTTCGCGCTGCGCGGCCACGGCTGGATCGCGTTCGGCCAGCCCCGGGCGAGCGCTACGGAGACCGTAGAATTCTTTTGCGAGTAGGCGCCCACTTGGCGCACAGGCCCTGCGGTGGCCTTGCCCGGGTGACTGCCTTCAGCGCCGTCCTGTGTGTGCTTGCGGCCTTGGCCTTGCCCGCCCAAGCCCAGAAAAAGGAGCCGCCTGCCGCCGGGCCGTTGTCCTACGAGGTAGCCCGGGGAGACACGCTCTTCAGGATCGCAGGAAAAGCGCGCCCGCCCGGCGTGGCACTCAACCAGATGGTGCTCGCCCTCTACCGGGCGAATCCGGACGCTTTCCTGGATGGGAATATCAACCAACTAGTGGTCGGGCGGGTCCTGACCATTCCGGGACGGGAGGCGATCCTGGCGGTGAATCCGGCCCAGGCCACCCAGGAGCTCAAAGCCCTCATTGCACGGCCCGTGGCAGCGCCTGCCTCGACCCCGCCACCCGTCCAGCCTCCGGCACCGGCGGCAAAGGAGCCGGCAGCCCCACCCAAGCCGCGGCCCGAGCGACCCAAGCCCACAGGGAGTCTCGGCCCGGCGCAAGCCGCAGAACGCTACCAGCAGGGCCTGCAGGCCGAGCGCAGTGGCGACCTCACCGCAGCCATGGCCGCCTATCTCGCCGCCGGGGAGTCCGGCCACGGACCCGCCCAGAAGCGCCTTGGCGACATTTACAACACCGGCAATGCCGTTGTGCAGCGCGACTACGAAACTGCGCTGCGGTGGTACCAGAAGGCGCGCGAGCAGGGCATCGAGATCCCCAGGCCCCTCAGCCACGCGCCGGTACGGCCCAACTAGTACTCCCGTCCGGGTAGCCTGCCATGGCAGCCCCGCCTCTCGAATCCCTGGGCCGGTACAAGCTCAAGCGCGTCCTGGGCAAGGGCGCGATGGGGGTCGTGTACGAGGGCCGCGATCCCAGGCTGAACCGCGCGGTCGCCGTCAAGACCATCCTGGTCGGTGAACTCGACGAAGCGACCGCCAAGGACTACTCGATGCGCTTCGCGCGCGAGGCCCAGGCGGTGGCCCGCCTGAACCACCCGAATATCGTCCAGGTCTACGACTTCGGCGAGGAAGGCGAGATCGCCTACATCGTCATGGAGTACATCCGCGGCAAGGAGCTGAAGGAAGCTTTCGACGCGGGCAAACGATTCGAAGTCAAAGATGCGGTCCGCCTCATGACCGAGTTGCTCGACGCCCTCGAGTTCGCGCACAACGAGGGCGTGGTGCACCGGGACATCAAGCCGGCCAACGTGATGGTCGATTCGGACGGGCACGTCAAGCTCGCGGACTTCGGGGTGGCGCGCATCAGCGACCCGGACCGCCAGGGCGCCACGCAAGTCGGCACCATGGTGGGGACGCCCGCCTACATGTCACCCGAGCAGGTCCAGGGGCTCAAGATCGACCGGCGCACCGACCTCTTTTCGGCCGGGGTGATCCTGTACCAGTTCCTCACCGGGCAAAAGCCCTTCCAGGGCGGCGGTGCGTGGTCGGTGGCCAAACGGATCGTCCAGGACGACCCCCCAGCACCCTCCCTCATCGTCGAATCGATCTCCCCCGAATACGATCGCATCGTCGCCCGTGCGCTGGCCAAGGATCCGGACAGGCGCTACCAATCCGCGCGGGAGTTCGCCGAGGCGCTCCAAGGTGCCGTAAGCGGAAGCCCAGCGTACGTTCCCGCGGACGACAGGGCGCAATCGATGGGAGCGCCAGAGATCCCACGGGTCGTTGCGGCGCCAGCGCAAGCCGAACCCCAGGGAACGGAGGTCGAGCTCGAATTCTGGCGCGCGATCAAGGACACGGACGACCCGGAAGAGCTGGAACTTTACCTGGAGAATTTTCCGCAGGGCGTTTACCTGGCTCTTGCGCAGCGCAAGTTGATGCTGCTGCGCGCGGCGCGGCCAGGCGAGGACGCCGCCGCGACCCAGGCGAGAGTCGAAGCGGAAGAGAAAGCGCAGCTGGAGGCCAAGGCGAAGGCGAAGCGCGAAGCGCAAGAAAAAGTAAAGCGCGAAGCCCTCGAAAAAGCACGGCGTGAAACGGAAGAGCGCGTGCGGCGCGAAGCGGCCGAAAAGGCCAAGCGGGCAGCCGAGGAGAAAGCGCGCCTCGAAGCCGAGGCGAGGGCAAAGCGCGAGGCGGAAGAGCGGGCACGGCGCGCAGCCGAGGAAAAGGCCCGACGCGAGGCCGAGGAAAAGGCACGGCTAGAAGCCGAGGCGAGAGCGAAGCGTGAAGCGGAAGAAAGGGCGCGGCGCGCAGCCGAGGAAAAAGCCCGGCGCGAAGCGGAGGAGAAAGCCCGGCTCGAAGCCGAGGCGAGAGCGAAACGGGAGGCGGAAGAAAGGGCGCGTCGCGCGGCGGAGGAGAAGGCGCGGCGCGAGGCGGAGGAAAAAGCACGGCAGGCGGCCGAGGAAAAGGCGCGACGCGAGGCAGAGGAGAAAGCCCGGCTCGAGGCTGAGGCGAGGGCGAAGCGGGCGGCGGAAGAGAAGGCACGGCGCGAAGCCGAAGAAAAGGCCCGGCGGGAGGCGGCCGAGCGGGCGCGGCGCGAGGCGGAGGAGAAAGCGCGGCTCGAAGCCGAGGCGAGGGCGAAGCGCGAGGCGGAAGAGAAGGCACGTCGCGAAGCGGAGGAAAAAGCGCGGCAGGAGGCGGCCGAGAAGGCGCGGCGGGCTGCCGAGGAGAAAGCCAGGCTCGAAGCCGAGGTGAAGGCCCGCATCGAAGCGCTGGCAAAAGCGAAACGCGAAGCCATCGCCCGGGCCATGCGCGCAGCCGAGGCCAAAGCAATCCGGGCAAACGAAGTGGCCAGCAGGCGCGAGGCGGCGGTGCAGGCGGTGAGGGATGCCGAGGAAGCCGCGCGCCGAGAGGCGGAAGAGAAAGCCCGGCGTGAGGCCGAGGACCAGGCAAGGCGAGCTGCCGAGGAGAAAGCCAAGCGGGAGGCCGGGGTGAAGGCGCGGCGCGAAGCCGAGGCGAGGGCCAAGCGCGAGGCGAGGGAAAACGCCTTGCGAGAGGCGGAGCGGAAGGCACTGCGAGCGGCCGAGATTGCGCCCAAACGCTTGGCCAAGGATGCCGCCCGGCGCGAAGCGCGGGAGAAAGCGCAGCGTGAAGCCGAAGAAAGGGTCAGGGCGGTAGTAGAGGCTCTGCTCCGGCAGAAAAAGTAACCTGCCGGGCGTCAACGATGGGCGCTTGCAGTCCGTTGTCCTTTTACATGCCTTGGCCCTCCGACACCTGCCCTGCCCATGTCGCGCTGCACGTGATCCGGCGTGCTGCTGGTCGCGGGGAGTGCTTTTTCGGCGAGCGCGACCGTACGGCCTTCCTGCGCTGGTTGGGCCGCTATGGCCAGCGCTTCGAATGCAGCGTGCATGCCTACGTGCTCATGGGTAACCACATGCACCTGCTTGCTACGGCCACGCGTCGGAGCGGCATCGCCGGCCTGCTGAAGACGGCCTGCGCGCGTCATGACCGGTACGCGACCGAGCGCCTGGGCCGCGCCTGCATGTTTTGGGAAGACGGCTTCGAGGCCTCGGCGATCCATGTCCGCCGGCATCTCTACGCCTGCATGCGCTACATCGAACTCAACCCGGTGCGAGCGCGCCTCGTGAGGCACCCAGGGGCGTATCGCTGGTCGAGTTACGGGGCCAATGCGCTGGGCGCGGATGACTCCCTTGTCACCCCCCACCCGTTCTACTATGCCCTGGGGCGAACGGCGGAGGCGCGGCGGACGGCTTATCTGCGGCAGTTTGTGCAGCCGGTTGCAACCTAGGCGCAGCGGTCGAACACGAGGCGCGCTGCGCACAGGTCTTCCAGCGCGCTGCCGACCGATTTGAACAGCGTCACTTCGCCGAGAGCGGTCCGGCCCGGGTGGCGGCCGGTTGCCAGGTCGGCGAGTTCGCCCAGAAGGTGCGCACGCTTGATCATTCCGGTTTCAAGCGGGTCGAGCAGGTCGCTTGCCTCGGTTAGCGCACCGGTGAAAGTGTCCACGAAGACCGCGGACTTGCGCACCAGGTCGTCGTCGCATTCACGCATCCCGCGCGTGAACGCGCCCACGAGGTCCACATGGGTGCCGGCCCGCACGAGTTCTCCGCGGACGACGGGCTCGCGGGCGGTCGTAGCGCAAGTCACTATGTCCGCCTGGGCCAGGCCCTCGGCAAGGCTGGCCACCGCCTCGCAGGTGCAGCCCTCGATCGAAAGCCGAGCCGCAAGTGAGGTCGCACGCTCGAACGATCGCCCCCATACCAGCACTTTCCGGATCGGGCGCACGGCGCAGTGCGCAGCCGCCATGTAGGGGGCCAGGGCCCCGGTGCCGACCACCAGCAGCCGGCTCGAATCCGGCCGCGACAGATAAGTGGACGCCAGCGCGGACGCGGCAGCGGTTCGGCGCAGGGTCAGTGCCTCGCCGTCGATCAGCATGCGCGGATGCCCGGTCGCGCCGTCGAGTAGCACGTAGAGCGCGGAAACGCTCGGGAGGCCGCGCTGCGGATTGCGCGGAAAAACCGTCACCAGCTTTACGCCGAGGTCCTCGCCCGCCCGCCAGGCCGGCATAAGCAGCAGGCGGTCGCCTTCGGGCGTCACCTCATGGCTCGAGCGCAACGGCACCTCTGCGCCGGCGGCAAACGCCCCACGCAGTGCGTCGATCAGCGCAGGGTACGCAAGGGCCGCATGGACTTCTGCGGCAGTGATGTGGCGGAGCGATGCGGACACGGGGACTCCAGGAGCAAACGGGGACGCTATGCTATGCGCCGGCAGCGTGTCAACGCGTAGCGAATGGACGGCAGGCAATGGCTGGTAAACAGGTGGTGATCATAGGGGGCGGGGCGGTGGGGAGCGCGATCGCGTGCTTTACCCTGTCCGATCCGGCGTTCAAGGGCGTGGTCACCGTAGTCGAGCGTGACCCAGCGTATGCGCAAGCGTCGTCGGCCCTGTCGGCCAGTTCGATCCGGCAGCAGTTCTCCACCGCGATCAACATAGAGTTGAGCACGTTCGGCATCGGATTCCTGCGCCGCGCGGGCGAGTTGCTCGCGGTCGGCAACGAGCGCCCGGACGTCGGCCTCAGGGAGTCCGGATATCTGTTCCTTGCCTCGCCAGCGGGCACTGCCGTACTCGAGGAAAACCACCGCTTGCAGGCTGCCCACGGCGCCGATGTGGCCCTGCTGGACCCGGCCGGGTTGCGCCGCCGCTTTCCGTGGTTGGCCACCGAGGGCGTGGCGCTCGGATCCCTGGGACTCGCGGGAGAAGGCTGGTTCGACGGCTACAGCCTCCTGCAGGCACTGCGCAAAAAGGCGCGCTCCCTGGGCGCCCTGTACCTGGCGGCCGAGGCGAGCGGGTTCGAAACCGATGGCGGGCAAGTGCGCGCAGTCCGGCTCGCCGACGGGGCAACGCTGGGTTGTGATGTCGCGGTCAATGCGGCCGGCCCGTGGGCGCGCGAGCCCGCGGCATGGCTGGGCATCGACCTGCCGGTCCGCGCACGGCGCCGATCCGTTTTCGTGTTCACCTGCCCGACGCCGATCGAAGGCGCACCCCTCGTGATCGACCCGACCGGCGTGTACTTCCGGCCCGAGGGGCGCGGCCAGTTCATCTGCGGTACTTCGCCGGATCCCGCGGACGACCCCGACGACCTGCCGCTGGAGCCCGACCATGCTCTGTTCGAGTCGTCAATCTGGCCGGTGCTCGCTGCGCGCGTGCCGGCGTTCGAGGCGCTGCGCCAGACGAGCGCGTGGGCCGGCTACTACGAATACAACACCTTCGACTGCAACGGGATCGTCGGCTATCACCCGGAGGTGCGCAACTTCATCCTCGCCAATGGGTTTTCCGGGCATGGGCTGCAGCAGTCCCCCGCGGTCGGCCGCGGAGTGGCCGAGCTGATCGTGCACGGGGGCTATCGCACGCTCGACCTTGCGCCGCTGGCGTTCGGGCGCATCGCCGCCAATCGCCCGATACGGGAGCGGAACGTCGTCTAGAGCACGATCTCCCGCGC
>JANNWA010000296.1:0-10371 GCA_031408275.1 Pseudomonadota bacterium | reverse complement strand
GCGGGCCCCAGAAGCACGCCACGCGCTGCCTCGATCTCCTTCCTGAACCGGTCCCCGGCAAGCAGGTGCCCGGACGCTGTGGCAACGCGAATTTCGTTGAGTGCAGCGTCATCAAGGTGGGCGCGAAACAGGGCGCGGTACGCTGCCTGCCGTTCGGTGGCTGAATCGCCCAGGCCGGAGTACAGCGGATGCGCGGTTAGCATGGGGTCCGCTTGTCCCAGGCCGTTGCTGCGATAGCTCGACCATGCATAAGCGCCAGGATCCGGCACCATGCCAGCACGTACCGGATTGAGTTCGATGTAGCGCATGCAGGAAAGCAGGTAGTCCTCGGCGTGCACGGCGCAGGCGCGAAAGCGCCCTTCCCACAGCGTGCCGCTGCGCCGGTGGGTGTGATTGAAGTAGCGCACATAGCGGCGGCCCAATGCCTGCATGAGCCGCGAAGCGTGCGCGGGGGAGGGTGCGCTCAGCAGCAGGTGGACGTGATTGGTCATCAGGACCCAGGCATGAATCGCGACTGCGTAACGGGCGGCATACCGGCCGAGCCAGTGCAGGTAGGCGGAGTGGTCGTCGTCCGAGATGAAACAGGCCGAGCGATTGTTGCCGCGCTGGATCAGGTGCAGCGGGAAACCTGCGAGGTCGGTGCGGGGGCGGCGCGGCATGCCTGGAACAACGCGACGCCGGCACTGGGTGTTGACAGCCGCAGCGGAAAGTCGACTCTGACCCCGATTTTCATATCGGTACATTACACGCGCCCGGCCGGTCTTCAGGCCCAGTCTTTCGGCACCAGGAAGTCGGTGTAGAGCCGCGCTTCGGGCGAGCCCGGTTCGGGCGCCCAGTCGTACTGCCAGCGCACCACCGGTGGCATTGACATGAGGATCGACTCGGTGCGCCCGCCCGATTGCAGGCCGAAGAGCGTGCCGCGGTCCCACACCAGGTTGAACTCGACGTAGCGGCCGCGCCGGTACGCCTGAAAGCTGCGCTCGCGCTCGGTGTAGGCGAGGCCTTTCCTCTTCTCGAGGATGGGCAGGTACGCCGCGAGAAAGTGGTCGCCCACGCTCTGCATCATGGCGAACGAAGCATCGAACCCGCCTTCGGCGTAGTCGTCGAAGAAGATGCCGCCTACGCCGCGCGGCTCCTTCCGGTGCTTGAGGTAGAAATACTCGTCGCACCACTTCTTGAAGCGCGGGTGCAGGTCGGCGCCGAAAGGCGCGAGCGCCGCCTTGCACGTTGCGTGGAAATGGCGGGCGTCTTCCTCGAACCCGTAGTAGGGCGTGAGGTCCATGCCGCCGCCGAACCACCAGACCGGTTCTTCGCTGGCTTTGAGCGCCACGAAGCAGCGCACGTTCATGTGCACGGTCGGGCAGTACGGGTTGCGCGGGTGCAGCACCAGCGAGACGCCCATCGCGTCGAAGCTGCGGCCCGCGAGTTCCGGTCGGCTGGCCGAGGCGGAAGGGGGAAGTTTGGGGCCCTGCACGCGCGAGAAGCCCACGCCCGCGCGTTCGAACACGCCGCCTTCCTCGATGATGCGCGTGAGGCCGCCGCCGCCTTCGGGGCGGGTCCATTTGTCCGCGCGGAACTTCCCGCCGTCGGCCGCTTCGAGCGCTGAGACTATGCGCTCCTGCAAGCCGGAGAGGTAGGTGCTGACGGCTTCGGTATCCACGGCGCCTATTTCTTTATCGCGAGATGGCCAATATCGCGGCGGAATTGCATACCGGAGAACTTGATCGGTTCGAGCACTTCGTAGGCGCGCTTGTGCGCCATCTTCACGCTGTCGCCGAGGGCCGTCACGCAGAGCACGCGCCCGCCGTTCGTCGTGACGGCCTTGCCCTCGAGCCGTGTGCCTGCGTGGAACACGTGGCTGTCGCCGGTGGATTTCGGCAGCCCCTCGATCGCGTCGCCTTTCTTCGGGTCTTCGGGATAGCCGCCTGCGGCCATCACCACGCCGAGCGCGCAGCGGCGGTCCCACTCCGCCTCGACCTTGTCGAGCGTGCCCGCGATGGCGTGCTCGACGAGTTCGAGCAGGTCGGATTTCAACCGCAGGATGATCGGCTGCGTCTCGGGGTCGCCCATGCGGCAATTGAATTCCAGGGTCTTCGCGTTGCCGGCCTTGTCGATCATCAGCCCGGCGTACAGGAACCCGGTGTAGGGCAGCCCGTCCTTCGCCATGCCGGCCATCGTCGGCAGGATGATCTCGCGCATCACCTTCGCGTGGACCTTGGGCGTGACGACCGGCGCGGGGGAATACGCCCCCATGCCGCCGGTGTTCGGCCCCTGGTCGCCGTCGCGCAACCTTTTATGGTCCTGGCTGGTGGCCAGCGCCAGCACGTGCGCGCCGTCGCACATCACGATGAAACTAGCTTCCTCGCCCTGGAGGCATTCCTCGATCACGACGCGCGCCCCCGCGTCGCCGAAGGCCTTGCCGCCGAGCATCATGTCAACAGCCGCCTTGGCTTCCTCCACCGAGGCCGCGACTATTACGCCCTTGCCGGCGGCGAGCCCGTCGGCTTTCACTACGATGGGCGCGCCCTGCGCGTCGATGTACTGCTTTGCCTTCGCGGGATCGGTGAAGGTCGCATAGCGCGCCGTGGGGATCGAATGGCGCACCATGAACTGCTTGGCGAAATCCTTGGAGGCCTCGAGCTGTGCGGCAGCCCGCGTGGGGCCGAAGATCTTCAGGCCGCGCGCGCGGAACTCGTCGACGATGCCGGCGGCAAGCGGCGCCTCCGGGCCGACCACGGTGAGGTGGACGCTTTCGCGCTCGGCAAATTTCGCCAGCGCGCGGATGTCGGTTATCGGAACGTTCTCGAGGCCCGGCTCTGTCGCGGTGCCGCCATTGCCGGGCGCGACATAGACTTTTTGCACCCGCGGGCTGTGCGCGAGCTTCCATGCGAGCGCATGCTCGCGCCCCCCCGAACCCACGACGAGCAATTTCATGTCAGTGCCTGCTCAGTGCCTGAAATGGCGCGCGCCGGTGAGGACCATGGCGATGCCGCGTTCGTCAGCGGCGCCGATGACTTCCTCGTCGCGCACGCTGCCGCCGGGCTGGATCACCGCGGTCGCGCCGGCGTCGATGACTACGTCGAGGCCGTCGCGGAACGGGAAGAAGGCGTCCGACGCCGCACAGCTTCCCTCAAGGGTGAGCCCCGCGTTCTTCGCCTTGATCAGGGCGATGCGCGCGCTGTCGATGCGGCTCATCTGCCCCGCGCCGACGCCGAGGGTCATCGAGTCCTTGCAGAACACGATGGCGTTCGACTTGACGAACTTCGCCACGCGCCAGGCGAACATCAGGTCGCGCATTTGCGCCTCCGTAGGCGCTTTTTTGGTCACCACCTTGAGTTCGGCGGGCTCCACGTTCTTCGCGTCGGGGCTTTGCACGAGCAGGCCGCCGCCGATGCGCTTGAAATCGTAATTCATCGACGCGTGTGCCAGCGGCACCTCGAGCACCCGCAGGTTGGCCTTGGCGGCAAAGGCGTGCTTGGCCTCGGGCTCCACGCGCGGGGCGATGATCACCTCGGCGAACTGCTTGCCCACTTCTTCGGCCGTGGCGCGGTCGATGGCGCGGTTGAAGGCGATGATCCCGCCGAACGCCGAGGTCGGGTCGGTCGAGAATGCCTTGGCGTAGGCGGCGAGGAGCGTTTCGCCGATCGCCACGCCGCACGGGTTGGCGTGCTTGACGATCACGCAGGCGGGCTCGGTGAAGCTCTTCACGCATTCCCACGCGGCGTCCGCGTCGGCGATGTTGTTGTAGGAGAGTTCCTTGCCCTGCAGTTGGCGGTAGCGGGCGAGGCCGCCTTCGACCGGGCGGGTGTCGCGGTAAAACGCCGCCGTCTGGTGGGGGTTCTCGCCGTAGCGCAGGTCCTGGAGTTTCGCGAACTGCAGGTTGAGCACTTCGGGGTACGCATGACGGGCGTTGTCCGCGTCGAGCGAAAACAGGTAGTTGGCGATCGCGCCGTCATAGGCCGCGGTGTGGGCGAAGACTTTCTTCGCCAGCGCAAGCCGCGTCGCGTCGCCCACTTCGCCGCTCGCGCGGATCTCGCCGAGCACGCGCTCGTAGTCGGCCGGGTCGACCACCACCGCCACGCTGCCGTAGTTCTTGGCCGCCGCGCGAATCATCGCCGGCCCGCCGATGTCGATGTTCTCGACCGCGTCCTCGAGCCGGCAGTCGGGATCGGCCACCGTGGCCTGGAACGGGTACAGGTTGACGACGACAAGGTCGATCGGCTCGATGTCCACGGCGCGGATCGCCGCCATGTGCTCGCGCGAGTCGCGGCGCGCGAGGATGCCGCCGTGGATTTTCGGGTGCAGCGTCTTTACCCGCCCGTCGAGCATTTCGGGAAAGCCCGTATGCGCCGAGACCTCGGTCACCGCGATGCCGGATTTCTCCAGCAGCTTGGCCGTCCCGCCGGTCGAGAGGATCTTTATGCCGAGACCCGCGAGCGCCTGCGCGAACTCGGCGAGGCCGGTCTTGTCGGAAACGCTGATCAGCGCCTGGCGGATCTTGTTCATGGTTAATGACGGCGGGTTCGCTGCCGTGGCAGCGACGCCGTCTTCAGCCCTTGATGCGATGCAGCTGCATCTTCTTGCGCAGCGTATTGCGATCGATGCCGAGCATCGTCGCGGCCTGGGTGAGGTTGCCTTCGGCCTGGCCGAGCACCAGTTCGATCATCGGCTTCTCGACGTTCTTCAGCACCATGTCGTAGATCGAGGTCGGCTTTTCGCCGTCCATGTCCTTGAAGTAGCGCTCGAGCGAGCGCTTCACCGCGTCGTGGAGTTCGTTGTTGCGTCTCATGCTGCGAGTTTCTCCCTGAAATCCATCGCCCCGCTTTCCCGCCCGCAATACCGCAACCGCTCGCCTGTGCCGGCGAGTCGCGCGAAATAGGCGCCCACGGCCGCGAGCTGCGCGCCCGCGTCCTCGATCCGGTTCATCTCCTGGCGGAAAGCCTCGCCTCCGGGCAGATCGCTCACGTACCAGCCGATATGCTTCCTGGCCACGCGCACGCCATGCTCCGCCCCGTAGAACGCGTGCAGTCCCTGCAGGTGCTCGGCGAGGACGGCGCTGATCTCGGCGACCCGCGGCGGGGCGAGTGTCGCGCCCGTGGCGAGGAAATGCTCGATCTCGCGAAAGATCCACGGCCGTCCCTGCGCCGCCCGGCCGATCATCACGCCGTCGGCCCCGGTGCGGCGGAGCACGGCACGCGCGTCCTCGGGGGTGCGGATGTCGCCGTTGGCGATGACCGGGATGCCGATCGAGGCTTTTACTGCGGCGATGGTTGCGTATTCCACGGGCCCGGCAAACCTGCAGGCGCGCGTGCGGCCGTGGACGGTGAGGAGGCGAATGCCGGCGGATTCCGCGATGCGCGCGATGCGCACTGCGTTCCTCGCTTGCGGGTTCGGTCCGGTGCGGATCTTCAGCGTGACCGGCACGTCGACCGCGCGCACGACGGCGTCGAGGATCGCCGCGACCAGCGGCTCGTTGCCGAGCAGCGCCGACCCGGCCGCGACGTTGCACACTTTCTTCGCGGGGCAGCCCATGTTGATGTCGATGATCTGCGCGCCCAGGCCGACGTTGTAGCGCGCGGCTTCGGCCATTGCGTGCGGATCGGATCCGGCGATCTGCACCGAGATCGGGTCGGCCTCGCCGGCATGGTCGGTGCGCAGGCGGGATTTCCTCGTCTCGCGCAGTTCGGGTTTCGAGGACACCATTTCCGATACCGCGAGTCCTGCGCCGAAGCGCTTGCACAACTGGCGAAACGGACGGTCCGTGACACCGGCCATCGGCGCAACGAACAAGGCATTGCGCAAAACGTACGCGCCAAGCTGCATCGATGAGGTCGGGTAGGGGAAGCGAAGGGAGACGAATTCTATACGTTCCCGCGCCAAAAAAAATCGCGCGCCGGACATTTGTATCGTTGCGGCAACACCGCAACGCACCACAACTGTGCTGGCGCGTGCGCCGGAAGCGTGCTACCAGGCGGACGCGCCGTAGATCATGCGCCGGGCAAACGCCGTGCGCGCCGGCGGGAAGATATCCAGCGCGGTCAGCGCGGCGCCGCGCAGCACGGACACGAGCGGGTCGCGCCGCACATAGAGGGTCGCGAGGAGATCGGTGGCGCGTATCGTCGCCCGCACGTCCAGGCGCCTCGCGCGGTGGAAAGCCCTGGCCAGATCGGCCGATCCGGCCGCGCCCGCCGGGGCTTCCTGCAACATGCGCGCAAGGGTCCAAGCGTCGCGCAGTCCGAGGTTGAGGCCCTGGCCGGCGACCGGATGCAGCGTCTGCGCGGCATTTCCGATGCGCAGCTCACCCGCCCGCGGCGGGCCCGCGCTATAGCGCAGTGCGAGCGGGATCGAGGCGCGCGGGCCGAGCGAATGAAAGCGCCCCGCGCGCAAGCCGAACGCGTCCTGCAGGGCGGCGAGGAATTGCGCATCATTCGCGTCCATCGACGCCGCTGCTGCGGCGAAAGTCCGGCTCCACACCACGCCGTAGGCATTTCTGAGCGGCAGCAGGGCGAGCGGCCCTTCGCGGGTGAATCGCTCCCATGCGGTATGGGTAGCGGGGCGCTCGCTTTCAATAACAGTCACGATGGCGCTGTGGCCGTAATCCTTGGCGGTCGCGTCGGCGCCGGCGTTTCCATCCGCGTGCACTATCAGGCGTGCGGACGCCGCGGCTGTTACGTCCTCGCGCCGCACGTCCTCCTCGACACGTCCCGCAAGATGGGCGGCGATGGCGTCGTAGCCGGCCACGTAGCCCAGCGCTGGCAGGCCGAGGTCCTCGCACCCGATCCGGGTGCGCCCGAACGCCCCCGCCTGGGATACGTGGATCTGCTCGATGGATGTGGTCGCGAGGCCTTCCCAGGCGCCGATGCGCTCGAGGATCAGCCGGCTGGCGTAGGACAGCGCAATCGGCCGGGTGGCGTGGAGTGCTGCGGGCGCAGGCTGCCGCGGTTCGCGTGAGCGCCCGATCAGCGCGATGCGCAGTCCGGAACCGCGCAACGCAAGCGCGAGCGCGCTCCCGACCGGGCCGGCGCCGAGAATCGCGACGTCGAGCCCGGGCTCACCCATCGCGCATCAGCGCTTCGATGTCGGCGATCGCCTTGGGCGTTTCATGTGTGAGGACTTCGCACCCGGAGGCGGTCACGAGCACGTCGTCCTCGATGCGGATGCCGATGTTCCAGTACTCCTGCGGGACGCCATCCCCCGGACGCACGTAAATGCCCGGTTCCACCGTGAGGGTCATGCCCGGCACCAGCGGCCGCCACTGGCCCGCCTGCTTGTAGTCGCCCGCGTCGTGCACGTCGAGGCCGAGCCAGTGCCCGGTCCGGTGCATGTAGAAGCGCCGGTAGGTTTCCTTCTCCAGCACCTCGTCGAGCGAGCCGGACAGCAGCTTGAGGTCCAGCATGCCCTGGGCGAGGACCTTGACCGCGGCGTCGTGCGGCGCGTTCCAGGCCGTGCCGGCGCGCGTTTCGGCCATCGCGGCCGCCTGGGCGGCGAGGACGAGTTCGTAAAGCGTGCGCTGCGGCCCGGAAAAGCGACCGTTCACGGGAAAGGTGCGCGTGATGTCCGAGGCGTATCCGTCGAGTTCGCAGCCGGCATCGATCAGCAGCAGGTCGCCGTCATTCATACGCGCGTCGTTGCCCACATAGTGCAGCACGCAGGCATTCGCGCCGGAGGCGACGATCGAGGTGTAGGCCGGAAACTGCGCGCCATGGCGGCGGAACGCGTAGAGCAGTTCGGCCTCGATCTCGTACTCGTGCCGTCCGGGCTTCGTGGCCTGCATGGCCCGGCGGTGCGCGATCGCGGAAATGCCCGCCGCGCGGCGCATTGTGGCGAGTTCGGTGGAGTCCTTCACGAGGCGCATCTCGTCGAGCGGCACGCGCAGGTCGCCGATGCTCGCCGGCGCGGAGACGCCGAGCCGTACCTTCTCGCGCACGGCGTTCATCCAGCCCATGACGCGCGCGTCCCATGCGGCATCCGCGCCGGGCGCGTAATGCACGACGGGCTGGTTGGCGAGCAGGTCGGCCATCTTCTCGTCAAGCAAATCGATCGGCCAGGCCTCGTCGAATCCGAACGTTGCGCGCGCGGCGTCCGGGCCGTGGCGAAAGCCGTCCCAGATCTCGCGCTCCTCGTTCTTCTCGCGGCAAAAGAGGATCGAGCGCGGCGCATCGCCCGCGACGAGCACCAGCACGGAGCCGGGCTCGGTGAAACCGGTCAGGTAGTGGAAGTAGCTGTCGAAGCGGTAGGGATAGTGTGCGTCGCGGTTGCGGGTCCGCTCCGGCGCGGTGGGCACGACCGCGACGCCCTCGCGCATGGCGCGCGCAAGGCGCAGCCTGCGGTCGGCACACTCGCTGAACGCGGCGTTGGCGGTCCCTGCAGGGTCGGTCACGACTGAATCATTCATGCGTTCTTCATCCGGTTGAGTTCGGCCAGCCGTTCCGGCGTGCCGACGTCGCTCCACAAGCCTGTGTATACCTCGCCGCCAAGACGGCCCGCCGCCGCGGCCTGCCGCAGCAGAGGGGCAAGCGGCGCCTTTGATCCGGGAACCACCCCGTCCACCATGGCCGGGCGGATGACGCCGATTCCGGAGTAAGTGTAGCGCGGCGCGGTTTGGTTTTCGCCCGGGTTGCCGGCGATGTTGCCGACCTTGCCCGCGGCCAGAGAAAAATCCCCCTGCGGCCGGAAAGGCGGGTTGGGCACCAATACTATATGGCCGAGCAGCCCGCCGAGGTCCAGCCCGGCAAGCGCGGCGAAAGGGTATTCGCAATGCACGTCGGCGTTGACGAGGAGGAAGGGCGCTTCGCCGAGCTGCGCGCGGGCCGCGGCGATGCCGCCGGCGGTTTCGAGGGGCTGCTCCTCGAGCGACCAGGTGATCGACACGCCCCAGCGGCTGCCGTCCCCCAGGGCGCTGACGATCTGTTCGGCCAGGTGCGACACGTTGATCACCACTGCGCGGATTCCCGCGGCGGCGAGCCGCTCCAAATGCCATTCGATCAGCGGCTTGCCGCGCACCCCGACGAGGGGCTTGGGCAGCGTGTCGGTGAGCGGGCGCAGGCGCTCGCCCCGCCCGGCGGCCAGGATCATCGCCTTCATCAGAATGTGTATCCTGTTTTCGGGGCGCGCTCATGCAGGCGGTCGAGGAGCGCGGCAAGCGGCCCGAGCTCCCGATAGCGCGCGCAGGCGCGTTGCAGGTAGTCGAGCACCAGCGGGATGTCGGCGAGGTAGCGAACCTTGCCGTCGCGGTGCGCGAGGCGCGCGAAGATGCCCGCGACCTTTAGGTGGCGCTGAATCCCCATCCATTCGAAGTCGAGATAGAACCGCGCGAAATCGTCCGGCACCGGCAGTCCCGCCTGGCGCGCCTTTTCCCAGTAGCGCACGCACCAGTCGATCACGCGCGCCTCGTCCCAGCGGATGTAGGCGTCCTTCAGCAGCGAGACGAGGTCGTAGGTGATCGGGCCGTGGACTGCGTCCTGGAAGTCGATCACCCCGGGAAGCGGCGCGCAGACCATCAGGTTGCGCGAGTGATAGTCGCGATGCACGCAGACCCGCGCCTGGGCGAGGTTGTTTGCGAGGATCGTACCGAACGCCGCCTCGAGGGTGCGGGCGTCCTTGTCGGCCAGTGACGCGCCAAGGTGCCTGCCGACATACCACTCGGGAAACAGGTCCAGCTCGCGCCGCAGGAGCGCCTCGTCGTAGGGCGGCAGGTCGCCGGGCCGGCCGGCCGACTGGATGGCGACCAGAGCGTCGATTGCCGCCGCGTACAGTTCCGTAGCGACGCCGTCGGGGGCGTCCGCCGCGTTCAACCGGTCGAGGTAGGTGGTGTCTCCGAGATCCTCGAGCAGCAGGAAACCTTCGGCCGGACTCTCGTCATGCACTGCCGGCACATGCGCGCCGGCCGCGCCGAACAGCCTCGCCACATAAAGAAAGGGCCGGCAGTCCTCCTTGTCAGGCGGGGCGTCCATCGCCACGAGCGACGCCCCGCCGTCGTGAAAGGAAACGCGGAAGTAGCGGCGGAAGCTCGCGTCCGCGGAAGCGGGGGCAAGCGTGAAAGCGCGCCCGCCGAGGCGTGTGTCGAGCCAGCTGTGCAGCGCGTCGAGGCGTGGGTCGGAAGTCATCCTGAAACCGGAGGGCGGCACGCGCGGTCACTGGCATGCAAAACCGGGCCGCCGCGATTGCCTTATGCCGCGAAGTGTGCGATTTTAGCAGCCCGAGATTTTCTTCCCCGTACAGCCCTCCAGATGCAGCTTCTTACGGCGCGCGCGCCGGTGCTACTTGCGGCCTGTATTGCACTGTGGTGTGCCCTGTTTTCCGGCGCCTTGCTTGCGCAGGGGGCGGCACCCAACCCAAAGGGCCCGACCTACATCGATGCCGGGCGCATCG
>JANNWA010000295.1:0-2727 GCA_031408275.1 Pseudomonadota bacterium | reverse complement strand
TGATCGTCTGGACGCAGAACATCGTTGTCGTCCCGGCCACCCTGCCGGTATCGACGCTGAAAGAGTTTGTCGCGTACGTGAAGGCCCGCCCGGGACAGCTCAATTTCGTCAACCCGGGATCCGGCACCTCGAACCACATGCAGACCGAGCTGCTGCGCCAGGTGGCAGGGCTCGACATGGTGGGGATCGGCTATAAGGGCCAGCCCCCGGCGCTTCCCGACCTCCTCAACGGGCAGGTGTCGTTCATGGCGCCTTCGGTGGGCCTGGTGCAGGCGCACATCCAGGCGGGCAAGCTGAAGCCCCTGGCCACGTTCACCAGCGAGCGGCTGGCGCAATTTCCGCAGATGCCGACGATCGCCGAGGCAGGCTATCCGGAGGCGCTGCTGGTGCCGTGGTTCGGCGCCTACGTGCCGTCGAAGACGCCGAAGGACATCATCGATCGCGTGCACGGAGCGATCGCCGCGGCGCTGCAATCGCCCGAAGTGGTCGACCGCCTCCTGAAATCCGGCAGCCAGCCGGGCAAGCCCTTTACGCTCGCGCAGCTCGACGCGATCGTGCGGGAGGACATCGATCGCTACGCTAAGGTGGCGCGCTTCGCGAACATCAAACCGGAATAGCTATTTCGGCCGGCGGCCGACGACGTAGCGCACGCCGTCCGCGCCGATCTCCTCAGCATGCCGGCAATCGGCGGCCATCGTGAAGATTTCGCCCTGGCCATAGGTGCGTGAAACGCCCGCGACCGTGAGCGATATGCGGCCATCGAGCACAAGCGCGCGCACGTCGAAGGGGTGCCCGTGTTCCGTCGTGCTGGTGCCTGGCGGCAGGGACTTGGTTTCTATCTCCCCGAAGCCGTCCGCCCGCAGGTTGTTTTCGAAACTGGTGATGTCCATGCGTGCCTCCCGGATGTGGTGCGAAACGATATCACGTCAGTCGATCAGCTTGCCGTTCACCCGGAAGGGGTACGGCCCGGCGAAATCGCCGACGAAAGCCATGTGGCTGATGAGTCCGGTCTCCCGCGTGTAGGCATGCAGCGCGTAGGCGGGCGGCTCCATGATGAATTCGTCTGCCGCATCGAGCGCCAGATCCAGTGCAACCTGGTGCGCCGGACCGGGCACCGTCGCGGCGATCGTGCCCGCAAACCGCGTCTCGATCGGGCGGTGCAGGTGGCCGCACATGAGCCGCTCCACCTGCGGGTGCTTGCGGATCACCCGGGCAAGGGCTTCGCTGCCCTGGAGTCCCTGGCGATCCATGTGGCCGATCAGCGTGGTGAAAGGCGGGTGGTGCATCAGGATCACGGTGGCCTTGTCAGGCTGCGCGGCCAGCGTCGCGTCCAGCCAGGCGAGGCGTTCCTCGCACGCGAGGCCTCCCGGCTTGCCCGCGACCACGGTGTCGAAGCCGACGATACGCAACGGGTGGTCTTCTATTGCGTAGAGGATGAAACCCTCGCGCTGCCGCAGGTAAGCGTGGTCGGGAAAGGCCGCGCGCATCGCCTCGCGCTCGTCGTGGTTGCCGGGCACGAGGTAGACCGGCATGTCGAGGGCGGCGAGGAGCTCGCGCAGCACGGCGTATTCGTCGGCGCGGCCGAAGTCGACGAGGTCACCCGTGAAAGCCACTGCATCCGGTTTCTGCTTGAGCGCCATCAGGTGCCGGATGCAGGCGCGCAGCATGCCCGTGGTGTCGACGACGCCGTAGGAGAGCTTGCCGGCCGCCTTGATGTGCATGTCGCTGACCTGCGCAAGCAGGAAGGGCTTCGTCACGATGTTTTCCTGCCGGTTCAGTCGGCCTTGATGCCGGCTTGCTTGATGACTTTCGCCCAGCGGTTCATGTCGGCTTCGAGGAACCTGCCGAAGGACTGCGGCGTGCCGGGGTCGAGTTCCGCGCCCAGCGCGACGAGCTTTTTCTCGACCTCGGGGGACTTGAGCGCGGCATTGATCTCCGCATTGAGCCGGGTGACGATTTCGGATGGCGTGCCGGCCGGGGCGAGATAGCCGAACCAGGTGCTTACCTCGTAGCCCGGATAGCCGCTCTCGGCCACGGTCGGCGTGTCCGGAAGGGCCGCGGATCTCTTTGCCGTGGTAACCGCGAGCGGCCGGGCCTGGCCCGATTGGATGCGCACCTTCGCGAGCGCCATGGTGAGCGGCATCATTGCGACGTCACCCGTGATCAAGGCGGTCACGGCTTCGGGCTGGCCCTTGTACGGGATGTGCACCAGGTCGATCTGCGCCATCTGCTTGAGCAACTCCGCGGCGAGATGCACCGAGGAGCCCGCGCCAGCCGAGGCGAAATTGAGCTTGCCGGGGCGCTCCTTGGCATAGGCGACGAATTCGGCCAGCGTTTTGGCGGGCACGGAAGGGTGCACCAGGACGACGTTCGGGATCACGCCGACCATGGCCACCGGCGCAAAACTCGTGAGCGGGTGCCAGGAGAGCTTGGAGTACAGGCTGATATTGGTCGTGTGCGCCGGGCTGGCGACGACCAGCGTGTACCCGTCCGGAGCCGAGCGCGCGACGGCCTCGGTTCCGATCCCGCCGGCCGCGCCGGCGCGGTTCTCGATCACGCTGGGCTGGCCGATGGACTGGGTCATGCGTTCGCCAATCGTGCGCGCGATCACATCCACCACGCCGCCGGCCGGGTAAGGCACGATCACCTTGATCGGCTTGGATGGGTAGGACTGGGCCGTCGCAGTGCAGGCCAGGGCAGACAGGAGGATTGCACAGGCGACGCGGA
>JANNWA010000294.1:0-2079 GCA_031408275.1 Pseudomonadota bacterium | reverse complement strand
ACACGCTCACGCTGATGCGCGGCGCCGTCGGAATGCAGATGCGCCAGCCCGCGGACTTCGAGCGCTACGTATCGGCGATGTTCCGCGCGATGTGGGAAAACCAGCGCAACATGGGCGACCCGGCGGTGGCCGGCGCGGTGCTGGCGGAGGCCGGGTTCGACCCGGCCGCTTTCATGGCGCTGGTCGCCGACCCGGCGGTCAAGGACCGGCTCAAGGCGGCCACGCAGGAGGCCGTCGAGCGCGGCGTGTTCGGCGCGCCCACGATGTTCGTCGACGGCTCGATGTACTTCGGGCAGGACCGCCTCGAGTTCGTCGCGGACCGGCTGGTGAAGGAGCCGGACGCCGTGCACGCCGGATGCATGGCGGCCCTCGACCGCTTCATGGCGGCGCTGAACGCCTACGACGCCGCGGCGATGGATGCCGCGATGCATTTCCCGCACATCCGATTCGCAGGCGGGACCATCACGGTTTACGACAAGCCCGGCAGCAACCCCATGGACCTGTTCGAGCGCCTGCGCAGGGAGGACAACTGGAGCCATAGCGCCTGGAACGAAAGGAAGATCGTCCAGCGCAGCGACACCAAGGTGCACATGGCAGTCACCTACACGCGCTATCGCGCCGACGGCAGCGTGCTCGGCGTTTATGAGTCCCTCTACGTCTTAACGCTGAAAGAAGGCCGCTGGGGCATCCAGGTCCGGTCGAGCTTCGGCCCCTGAGCAAGCCATGGCGAACGTACAGGCGATCAGCATGCTGCTGCAGTACATCGGCGAGAACATCGCGCTGTTCTGCGGCGGACTGTTTTCCGGCGCGACGCTCTACATCTGCCTGACCGAGCGCCCGCCGCGCACGGCGCTGACCTTCGCGGACCTGCTGGCGCTGTCCCGTGCCAATGCGCGGGTGACCACAGCTTTCCTGGCCGCATTAGCGGCCGCGACAGCGCTGGCGGCGCTGGTTGCCTCTTTTGCCGGGGCCGGGATCCGGTGGCTGGCGGGCGGCCTGGCCCATGTGGGCGCGCTCATCGTGCTGCTCACGAAGGTCAGGGCCATCGCGAGCCAGCTCGCCGACCTGCGTGCCGAGCGCGAATTCGAGGCCGAAGGCCAGGCGCTGCTGCGCCTCCAGACGGCCTATTTCTCCGGGCTGTGCCTCGCGGGCCTCTTCGCGCAGTACCTGTTTATCGCGAAGCCCTAGCACCCGTCAGGGCACAAGAACGATGGGTTCCAAGGCATCTCCCTGCGGCAGGATGCGGCCGATGGCCACCGAATGGGTGTACCCCGCTGCGCGCAAGGCCTGCAGGCACGCCTGCGCGTGCTCCGCCGGCACGCTGGCGAGCAGGCCGCCGGCTGTCTGCGGATCGAATAGCAGGGCATAGCGCGGGTGGTTCACCCACTCGGCCTGGTTGCGCAACGCACGGCGCAGGCGCACGTTCGCGGGCTGCAGCGAGCTCAGGATGCCGGCGGCGACGGTCTCTTCGGCGCCCTCCAGCACCGGCAGCGCCGACAGGCTGAGTTCCGCATCCACGCCCGAGGGCCGCGTCATCTCGACCAGGTGTCCGAGCAGGCCGAAGCCCGTGAGGTCGGTGCAGGCCGTCGCGCCGTGCTCGATGAGGCAGCGTGCGCCCGCGCGGTTCGACTGGCACATCGATTCCAGCGCCGCGTCGATCCAGCGGCCCCGCGCACCGAGCTTGGCGTGCGCGGCGAACAGAGTCCCCGTGCCGATCGGCTTGGTCAGGATGAGCACGTCGCCCGGGCGCATGCCGCCCTTGCGCAGCACGCCGGCCATGTGCTCGTCGATGAGGCCGTTGATGGCGAAGCCCATCGCGAGTTCCGCGCCCTCGCCGGTGTGCCCGCCCACGAGCGCGCAGCCGGCCGCATTGAGGACTTCGATCGCCCCCGACATCATCTGGGTGAGGACATCCTCCACCTTGGCTTCCAGCCCGGGGGGCACGGTGACGATGGCGGTGGCCGACTGGGCCTCGGCGCCCATGGCGAAGATGTCGCCCAGCGAGTGGTTCGCGGCGACCTTGCCGAACACATACGGGTCGTCGATGAACGCGCGGAAGAAATCCACCGTGTGCACCAT
>JANNWA010000293.1:0-27323 GCA_031408275.1 Pseudomonadota bacterium | reverse complement strand
CGCTGCGCACCCGGCAGACCGCCGAGGCTCTGGGCCGCAAGATGCGCACGGTGGACTCATTGGAGGAGATCTTTCCGCGCGCGTAGAGGTAGGCCAGCGACGCCTCGCCCAGGGCGAGGTAATTTGCATATAAATTGGGCTGCCCTACGTTGCCGATCGCCCTCTTGCCGTTCAGGTAGGAAATGAAAGAGTCCATGGACTGCGGAATGCCCGTGACCTGCAGCACTCCGGCGATCGAATTCGCAAGTGCCCCGACGAGCAGGAACACAGCGAGCACGTCGCTCACCCGCTCCCGGCCGAACTGGGTTGCAAAGTCTTGACCCAGAATCACCAGGAGCGCTGCGAACAGCACATAGAGGGCCCAAAGAAACGGGAGTTGCGGGTATGCCGCGTGCCCGCCGAACCCGCGCACGATGAGGCTCAATGCGAACAGCCCCAGCCAAATGGAAAGCGCGGGGATACTAACCTGCGTGCTCCTGCGCCCTAGAGTGGCGAGGCCAAGGGCCGCCAATCCGAGAGCAAGCGCCAGCCACTCGTCATAGAAGGTCCGTATTGGCGGGAAATGCCGCGGTTGCAGGAACGGGATGACGCACATCGCGCCGGCCAGAATCAGGCTCGGGCCCAGCCGGTCAACCGGAGAGGAGGGTGCTTCGCGCATATGTCTTTCCGCTACAGCGGCGCCGACCTGCAAACAAAAAGGCCAGCCCGAAGGCTGGCCTTTTCTTCGCGCCGTGAGGCGTGATCAGAACTGGCGGCAGAGCGTATAGAAGGTCGTGCCTGTTTCCACATAACCGGCGCTCGCTGCTGCACTGCCCGTGGTGGCCGCGATGGAGCCTGATCCGTCCAAAGCGCGCACAAACCCCGCCTGTGGCAAGCCATCGTCCATCTGCACATCCAGAGCGATGGCGACTTTGTCGGAAAGATTCGTCGAGCACATGATGAGTGCGGTAAAGCCCCCTAGAGTCGCGCCCGGGGTGGTAGGGGACGCGCCAGTTGTTCCTGTGCCGTCCCCGGTCTGCACGCCGAGTATTCCGTTGAAGGCATTGGTTGGGTTTCCTACTCCGGCGCCCGAGAGGAAACCCGAACGACGCAGGTGGTCCCACCAAAGGGCGGACTCGGCAGTTGCAGCTGCTGGGGCATAAATTCCGGTCAAGAGACGATTGCCGTCTCCGGCCGTTGCGCCTGTCCAGCGGCCCGCCTGGGGGTCGTCGCCCGGCGTGGCCCGATACCGGTCCTGATAGCCGAAGTAGGCGGCCGAAACCCCGGAGAAGTCGGTGATCGCGTTCTTGATCTTGGCCTGGATGATCATTTCCTGGCCTTTCAGAATGCCGCCCAGCAGCAGTCCGATAATGACCAGCACGATCGCAATTTCTACGAGCGTGAAGCCTTTCTGATTTGTTTTCATGCGATTGACCTCTTTTTCCGTGAGTGGACACCCCCTACTCAGCAAGTCTCGTGCCATACAAAAACTTGTCCTGGCAGCATGGAATCGTCAGAAAACGTCAAAAAGTTGACGCTTTTCCGTCACTTGTGTCGAATGTTCGACCAAGATGGGCTTCTCAGCGACCGATCCGGGAGCGCTCTTCCAGAGTTTTCAGCCGACCCTCGAGAAACCGGAGCTCGCCGGGATCCGTGACCTGGCCGCCGGCAAGGAGTCCCCCCAGCATGATGCGGGCAGCGTCGAGCTCGTTCATGTCCTCCAGAATGAAGACGCCCATCTGCTTTGCCCAGAGCGGAACATCCCGGGCTGTTGTAAGGCGGTCGATTGCCTTGGCGTACTTCAGCGCGAGCGGCAGATCCCTTAGTCTGTGCTTGGCCACGAGCGCCGCTTGTGCCGCCCACGGCCAGCGGCGGTTCGGATCCAGCAAGAACTGCTCATAGACGAACTCGAGCATCATCCGCTGGCGCTGCCGATCCGCCACCTCGGCGTAAACCCTTGCCGCAGAAAAAAGCGGGTATGCGCTGCGAGTATCCAGTTCCTGGATCGACCTGAGCCATCCGATCAAGCGACCGTAGTCGAGCTTTCGGTACGGCAGGGCGTTCGTGCCGTGATAGTCGAACGCCTGCAGATACAGCATTGCAAGCCGGGCAAGCGTGGCGGGCTCGCCCAGAGCCAGCACCCTCAGCACTTGCGGGAGGGGCGGGGGCGGAAGATCTTCGGCGGCGGGCGTCCCGGGTCGAATCTGCGCTTTCCATCCGATCTGAACCGCCAGGCTCGCCGCCAGCAGGCCCAAGATCCATCGGGGTACAGCGGCCACCGGGCGCTCGTCTGCGCTCACAGATTCCGGCGATGAAAGTCGAACAGTCCTGCCGCAGTGACAAGCGTGCCATAGACGAAAAGCAATCCGGCCACGGCGAGAAACTCACCCGCTGCCGGAAGGTCGTACAGGAGCCACACGGTCTGCGTGGCTTTGTCCAGCGGCGGCAGCAGAAGCGCGACGGCGTCTATCCCCCGGCCCGCAAGCCATTGCAAGGCGTCGCCCTCGCTTGCAAGCGGGCTCGCCGAGATTGCCTGGATCGCCGCGACCCCGCGGCCGAGCAGATAGGTGCCCGCCGTCGCTGTCAGCGCCGGCACCACCTGGCTGAGCGTCACCACGAAAAACAGGCTTACCGCGGCAACCAGATAGACCTCCAGCAGGAGCGATACAAACCAGATGGCAACCGCCCCAGTGGTGCTCCAGAAGAGCATGACCAGCGAAAATACGGCCGCAAGGATTCCACCGGAAGCGCAATAACCGGCCAGCTTTCCCAAGTAGTAAGTGTTCCGGGAGATCGGCAACGAGAGCAGGATCTCGATGCCCTTGTCGCTCGATTCGCGGACCATGCTGGTGACGACGAATGCGCCCGTGAGGAACACGGCGCACAGGCGGAAGAAAGCGGCTAGCACCCCGACCTGAAGGGACGAGCTTTCCGTAAGCGCAAGCTGTGAAAGAAAGCCGGCAATGCCGACGCCTGTGGCCAGTGCGCCGAGCGCCAGCAGCGGCAGGCCAGTGCGGCGTGCCTCGAGAATCACGAACCGGGCAAGCGTCAAGGCAGGGCGCATGGCGTCACGGCAGGAAATGAGTACCGCAGGCTAGGCGGTTAGGCAAAACGCGATATGGCATTTGTCAGGCAGCATCGTTCGGATACCATCCACCATCCGGTGCCGCAAGCTCGGAGGATTGACAAGCGCGACCCCAGTACCCTAATCGCGGATGGCTGAGGATGCAAGCAGACACTGTTCCGGTTCCGGTTTTCACAAGATTCGCCAATTTCGCTCTTGGATTCTCGCAGCGTTATGGGCGCTTCGTCGTCATTGCGATGCTCATTCTGCTTCATGTCGCTGCGCTGCGCGGGATGGCCGACAGTTGGGCACGATCGCTCCTGCTGGCACACCTCGGCCTGTTGCTCCTGTGGCAGCCCTTTCTGCGCGGCCAGCACCAGGTTTCCGCAACCCAGCTCGGCTTCATCGCGTTCGGCGCGATCGCCGTCATGCTATGGCTGAACGCGTGGCTGCTGGTGTTCTGGGTATGCGTCCTGGCCGGCCTGGTCGGCGGCAAGGTGTTTCTCCATCAGGCGCGCTGGCAGCGACGCTTCTACCTCGTGGTGCTGTTCTATTTGCTTGCGCTCCTGGTGACCGTCATCCTGCCGGAAATCGCGCCGCGCAAGGACGTAAGCGCCGAGATGCTCCTGTTAGCAGAGTACATCCTGCCGGTGCTGTTCTTCGTCATGGCGCTCCTGCCCGCCGAACCCGATCCGCCGGAGGTGCCACAGGTCATCGACTTCTTTTACAGCATCTTCCTGATGCTGGTTCTCGGGATGGTCATCTTAGGCAGTTTCACCTTCATGACCCTCGGCCAGACCAACTATATGGAGGCCCTCACCTACACAGTATTCCTGATTGCCGGAACTCTCTTCATCATCGGCCTGGCGTGGGATCCGCGTACCGGATTTGCAGGCGTGAACGTCTTCTTCTCGAGGTATCTCTTTTCCATCGGCCTGCCCGTGGAAAAATGGCTGTTCTTTCTCGCCGAGTTGTCACGGGTCGAGTCGCACCCGGACCGGTTTCTCGCCGAGAGCATCGCCAGCCTCGCACGCTTACCTTGGGTGACGGGCGCCGAATGGCATACGTCGAATGATCGGGGAGAGCATGGCGAAAAAACGCCTTTCCGGGTCGAATTCGAGCGCGCCGAACTTTCTCTTGTGATTTTCTCGCGTCATCGGACCAGCCCGGCGCTGCACTGGCACCTGAATCTCCTCGGCCAGTTGCTTGGGGAGTTCTACCTGGCCAAGCAGCGCGAACAGACGCTGCAGCAGCAAAGCTACCTCCAGGCGGTGCACGAGACCGGCGCGCGCATGACGCACGATGTAAAGAACCTTCTCCAGTCCCTCAACGTGCTGGTGTTGGCCGCGGCAAAGGAAGCCGGGCGCGATTACTCGCCTGAACTGCAGTCGCTCATCGGAAGGCAGCTGCCTGCGATTGCGCAGAGACTGTCCTTGACGCTTGAGAAACTTCAACGCCCGCAGACCGGGGGCGAACAGTCTGTAGCGGTCGAATCATGGTGGGAAAGCCTGAAGCGCCAGTACCTCGCCCAGGGGATCGAATTCGCGGGGCGGGGCCCCGTGCCCGGGGTCACGCTACCGCGGTCGCTTGCCGACAGCACTGCCGACAATCTGATCCAGAACGCGCTGGCCAAGCGAGCCATGGACCCCCGCGTAAGAATTCGTGTGAGTCTGGACTGCATCGGTTCGATCGAGTTTCGCGTCTGCGATACCGGTCGTGCCATCGCGGCCGAACTCGAAAAAGAGTTGTTTCATTCCCCTGTGCGCTCCCACTCGGGCCTGGGAATCGGGCTCTATCAGGCGGCCCGCCTCGCTGAAGCGAACGGATTTGCCATTTCCCTGCTGCAAAATCGCGATGGGGAGGTCTGTTTTGCCCTGACCGGAACAATCAAACCGGTGCTTTCTGACAAAAACGCCGCCTAAGGCAGTGCGCCGCCTGCGATCATCCGGTTGTAGAGCAGGTAGGGAGACAGCCAAATGACGACATCATCGAACTCCCCGCCAGTCGCGGTCGACGGAGTCGGGGTGTGGCTGATAAAGACCCTGTCGGCGTTCAGATTCGCCGCCTCGTCCCCTCCAGTGCCGCCAGTCGGCGAGTTCTTGCCGGTGGAAAAGATCACCGCAACGGAATTGTTGCTCAGCACGTTGGCCGCAGGGCAATCCGCGGTTGCACCCGAACCCGTGATGCCGGTCGAAGTGGCACACACTCGCAAGTCCGGCGACAGCGTGCCCGGCGCGTTATAGACCGCGCGTATCCCGTCGGTCGAAGTAAAGGGCCGGGTTCCTCCGACTGCCGAAACAGTGAATGCCGTAGTGAAATCCGTGACCGCATAGCGGATCGGATTTCCCCAGGTATCGACAAAGAGTTGTTGACTGTTCATCGGAAATAGCCCGAGCGTGACTGCGGGAATGTATCCGGTCCAGGGAGTACTGCATACGCCACCACCCGGAGTAAACGCAGTGGCGACGACCTCCAGGCCCAGGCTGGTCGCGCTGGCCGGACAGGGCAATCGCCGGTTGGTCGTGACGAAGCCCAACAGCGCATCGCGCGCAAGTTCGATGCGGCGTTGCGTCTCGTTGGCATTCTGCTGGTCTATCTGGGCGCCCAGCGGCAGAAGCATGCCCGCGAGCAGCAGCCCGATGATCGCCAGCACCACTGCCATCTCGACCAGCGAGAACCCCGAATGCATAAGACGGCGCAAGGGCCTCATGGTCAGTACACCACGACAACGCGATCGTTGAAATCGGCCGACGGATTGAGCTTCACGAATGTGTTGTCCACCGGGGAAAGGTTCTCGGACTCCAGATAGTTCGCCAGTGCGGAGGACGGACGGGCCTGCGACCTGATCGCCCGGCCGGCGAGAATCAGGAGCGCGCGCGGGGAGGTGTTTCCGGTCGGGGCATTGAACGTCAGGCAGGCGGGCGAGCCTCCAGCCACACAGTTGCCGGTGCTCCCTGGTGCGTGGCCGGAAGAGATCGCATAGTAGGTGAGCTTGTGCCAGTCGTTCGAGAGAAACCAGCCGGTACTCGAGTTCGCACTATTGGCCAGAGCGTGGTCCGCGATCAGCGAAATCGGGATGGTGATGGTATGCGTATAGCATTGCGAAACAGTGCAGCTCCTGCTTGGCAGCAACCACTCGGTCGTGATGTCGGCGTCCCCATCGCTTCGCAACACACCGAGCGGCGAAGCTCCATAGGAGGTGGCCGTCGTGCGGAGTTGGAACTCGCTTGCGCTGATCGCGGAGGCATCGAACATCTTGAACGCTTTCGCCACGTTCTGCGCGCGTACCGTAAGGCGGACCCGGGGCTGTACGGTGCGACTACCGCAAGGCGGACTAGCGCAAGATCGGCCATAGGTAATGGCACATGAAATTTGCGTAGATGTGCTTGCATTGCAGTCAAGTCCTACGAGCGTGCTCCGGTAGCTGGGGGGGGGGCTGCTATCGGCGATCGACACTTCGGTCACCGAGTTGTACGGACTGGAGGACGGGACGCTGATCGTTGCGGCCACGAAACCTGTGGGCGGCGTACAAGCGGGATTGGCACTCGAGGTGCAGTTGACGGACAGTCTTCTCGCGTTGTTATTACCCGGCGCGCTAGCCGAAAGCCCAGCGCCGGTCTTCCATGCGACCAGGTTCGGATTGCAGCGCGAGCCATCCGTCGCCACTACGCAATCGGTGTTCGTGCCGGGTACTTTGGAATGGCTTAGCGGTAGCAAGCCTTGATAGGTGGCGACGGCTCCCGTGTAATTGCTTGTCTCCGGATCGCCGAATGCTGCCGCGAACGGAAAACGCGGCGTCGTGGCTGTCCCACCCCAGTCGGCTGAAGCGTAAACGCCCTGCAAAGTCGGAGCGACGTCGAGAGCGGCCGAGATACGTTTGGCGACGGCCGGCTCCACAAAGTCGAAAAGCTCCTGGTGCGTGACGATGACCACCTGGTCGTTGAAAACCGGAATGGCGCCGCTCGCAGGTCCAAAGGTGGCGAAACTGATGTCCAGAGAAGCGTTCTCGAGCTCGAGATAGTCCGCTGCTGCCGGCGGACTGGCGGGTGTCAATGCTGACCTGGACTGCCCGGAGAGAGCGCGACCGGGTGCAAAGATCAGCGCCACGGCTCGCGCCGTGCTGCCGTCGACGGTCAGCCCGGCGGGGGTGTCGCTGTTGATTTTGAGCGAAGCACCCGAACTGGCGCGGTTGAATCCCGGCGATACCGCATACCAGAGCGGCTCGCCGTCGGAGTCGACCGGCGCCTGCTTATACCCGAGAGTTCGCCAGGGCAGGCGGCCGACGGCGGGCAGCGTGCAGTACCCTTGAGTACTACCCTCGAGCAATCCGCCGATTTTCGACGTGTCTTCAGGACAAGGCAGCTTGCCTGGGTAGGTTTCAGTAGCTGCCTGGTCGGAGACGTACAAGAGCAGCGCCCCCTTCGCGTCTTCGAGGACACGGGCATTCGTAAGTCGCAAGGGGCTATTGAGCGCCGCCTGATTGAACGCGCGGACCAGCATGAGTGTCGCGCCCAGCCCGAGGATTCCGACTATTAACAACAGCGCCAGCCCTGCTTGTTTGCGGGGAGGCCGCCTGGTTCGTACGGTTCGTGTCATTTCTTGCGCGGCGGAGGAGCGACTTTTATTTCACCCCCGTTCAGCGAGCTCCGCACCTCGCCGGTATCGCGATCAAAGGTCTGGCCGACCTTGAGATCTACCGGAGTGCCGCTCTCGCCGATATTAACGACCACGCGCCCCGACTCGGATCGACGCGATTGGACGCGCAAACCCTCGGGCTGCGATCCCTCGGGGACCGGATCGCCGTTGACCCAGACGGTCGACTTTCCGCTTGCGCGAGACACCAGGCCGTCGACGCGTGTGACCGGTGACTCGACAACGACCGTCGCGGGCTTGTCGGGTATGCGCGCTTTGCGACGTGCATCGAGCGCGCTGCGCTGCTCCGGCGTGAAAAACAGGCGGACCAGCTCGTCGGCGCCGACCGGCGTCGGGATCAGAATCGCCATGCCAAGCAGCAATGCGGCTCTTGCATTCACGTTTTGGCCCCCGCATCGAGTATGGTGATCAAATCGATCTGACAGCTGGCTTGGAGCCGGGGAGTAAGCGCCGCCACACCAGGCGGTGGTGCGCCGGACCCGGATCGGGCGACAATGCACTCACGCACTGATACATATGCGTTGCCGGCGTCCCGCAAGTCGTCGAGGAAGGCCAGCAGATCACCTTCATGCAGCAGGGCCAGTTCGACCTTCATCGTGCTGGAGTTGAAAGCCACGCTGCCCGGCTTTCCGGGTATCAGGACAAGCTGCTTCTGCGGCTCGATGCGGTAGCGAACGTCCAGCAGCTCTCGGCTGGTCCGGATACGCTGGATCGCGTCGACCCATTCGAGCCGTCGTTCCCGGCCGATGATGTTCAAATTTCTCAGGCTGCGGTAAATCTCGATCCTTTCCTTGACCTCGCGCTCCTCCTCGTTGATGCGTGCGAGCCTTTCCTTGGCTTGCACGCGGGCGGTCGTGGCAGTCGATTGTTTTGTCTTCGCGCCGACAAGTTGCTGTTCTGCGAACCAGATGAGTGCAGCGCCGCAAGCCGCGAGGACGAGCGAAATCGCGGTCGGCAGGATGAGGCCTTTTATGTCGGCGTAGGAGAAATTCATCTTCCCACCCTGCGCGACAAGGCGATCGTGAAGCGCGGCGTGCCGCCGCGATCGGCGGCTCCAAAATCCCCCCAGAGGGTCCCTTGAGAGGTCGTATCGAACGGCAGCTGCGTGGTCAAGACTTCGTAGGTTTTATCTGCGCTCAGTGCTTCGGCAAAGCGCTGGACAAGTGCCGTAATCGCGCGATAGTCCGAGCGCTGGGTATTGGTGACATATCCGGAAATTTCCAGAAGTTGCGCCAATGATCCCTCTGCCGGCGCCGTTCCCCGACTCGTTGCAGGTGCCGTTGCCGGTGCCGTTGCGGCTGGAGCGGGCACACCTTTCTCGGCCGCCTTGGGGCGCTCAAAGCGCCAGGTCAGGCGGTCCAGCTCGATCTGCGGAAACTGCTCGAGCGCACGAGAAACATGGACGAATGCAGGGCCAGGCGCCGCCGAGCGGGCACCGATCAAGCGGAACTCGTTGACCGTGATCTTGAGGTTTTCGGTGCTGGTCTGAGTCACCGGGAATGTGGCGGTAACGCGCTGGTATTCCTGATCCGCATTGAATGCTTCGCGTTGCTGCAGTCCGGTTTGATCGCGAACGCCCATCACGTCGAGCCACTTCACTCCCGCGAATATCGCGCACGCGGCAAATCCGAGCGCTCCTGCCGCGACTATTCCGCGCCGCAACTGCCAGAGCAGAAACCCTTTCCGGTCCTCCGTGCGGGCGAACTGCTCCTTCGGCGCACGTTTTGCAAGCTGATTCAGATACAGCTGGTCCGCGCCGCTGCCATCGGTGCGCTTCAAACCCGAAATCCGGGCGGCTTCGGCAAGATCGACGATATGGAACGTAAGTCGCGCGTCGGAGAGCAGCGTTTGATCGAAGGCCCCGCGCTGGCCGGGGGGGGCGATCACGATGGCGCTCAGCGGAGGTCCGTCGCGGGGCAGCACCCTGAGACTGGACAGGTATTGCATCAACCGCAGCGTCTCCGAGCGCGCGAACGCGGCGAGCGACTCGGGATCCATTTGCCCCGTCCGCTCGAGGCGCGCGAACCGAAGTTGCCCGTCCTCGATAAAACTTTGCCGCAGACCGGCGCTGTTCATCGATACCAAGATCATCCGGCTGTTTTTTGCTCCGATCTTGGGCGCAAGCTTCGCGGCAAGCTCCGGCGCGACGAGCGGGACTGAATAGACGCCCGCCAGCTTCGCGCCTGCGTCGGAAAGAGCATCCAGCCAGGGCGAGAATTGCTGCGTATTTGTGAACGATGAAAGCAGGATCCGCTCGTTGCGCCGCTCTCCCGCCACTCGAACCTGACCAAGCGAAAGCGTCGCGGCCAGGCGCGTGTCCCGGTAGCGCTGGGCGAGCCGACGTTCAATCACCGCCTGCCTGTCGTTGCCGCGAAGCCAGGGGATCATCTCGTCGTGAAAATCCTCACCAGCGAGGTCGGCGAGAATGTAGAAGAGCGACTTCGCATGCAGCTTCGCAAAGCCGCGAAACTCGGTCACGCCTTCGTCATCGGCCGCAAAGACCCCCTCGAGCTCGAGCTTGCCGCTGCGCCACAGGTAGGCCTGATGGCTGTTGGCGGTGTAGTAGAGGAGGCGGCGCTCAGACACGGTCTGATCGTCCTAAAACTTCATCTTGCTGATGGTGTCGTACACCGGACCAAGCACGGAAACCATTACCCATCCCAGCAGCGCGCCGAGCACCACGGTGAGTGCGGGTTCGATCATTGCCTGTATCTTGCCGATCGACTCGCGTACCTCCCGGTTGTAGAAATAACTCACGTTCAAGAGGGCCCGGTCGAGCCCGCCGGTACTCTCGCCGATTTTCAGCATCCGGATCACCAGAGGCGGAAACAGCCCCACGTCCTGGAACGCAATCGTCATGCCCTTGCCGTCGGCGATCTGCTGGCCTGCGCTGCGCATCGCCTGCTCGAGGGGTCGATTTCCCAAAATTTCCTCGGAACTGCGGATTGCATCAAGCACTGTTATGCCGGAGGCGTACATCATCGCGAAGCTCGAAGTGAATCGGGAAAGTATAATCTTGCGCAGTACCGGACCGATGACCGGAATCTGGAGCTTGTAGCGGTCGAGTGCGAACTCGATCGCAGGATTGCTGCGCGAGGCGAAGCGCAGACCGAAAAAAATTGCCGGTGGCGTCGCGATGACCAGCCACCAGTAGTTGACGCAGAAATTGGAAACGTGGATCAGAATCACCGTCTGCAGGGGCAGGGCTTGTCCCATATTGCGGATGAATGCCGTCATCTGCGGCACGAGGTAGATCATCAGGAAGAACGTCACCAGCAGCACGATGCCTCCCACGAAGATCGGGTACATGAGCATCTTCTTGGTCTGCGCAGCAAGTTCGTCGTCCCACTTGATCGATTCCGTGAGGCTTCTTAGCACTTCCGGAAGCTTGCCCGTCTGCTCTCCGGATCGGACCAGCGAGGAAAACACCCGACCGAATACCTCCGGATAGTCGGCTAGCGCCTGCGAAAGATTGCGGCCGCCCTGGATCGATTCGACGAGCCCGCCTACGACCTCCTTGAAGCGCGGGTTCTCGACACTGTCACGCAGATCGACAAGCCCCTCGACAATGGGTACGCCCGCGCTGGTGAGTTGTTCCAGGTGAAAGCAGAAGTTGATCAGGTCCTGGCGGGTGATCTTGCCACCGCCCACGATCCGGCCGGTTTGTCGCGTCGGTGCGCCGGTGACTAGGTCGAGGCCCATGCGGGACAGGCGCTGCTCGAGGTCGAAAAGGTTTGCCGCATCGACGCGGCCGAGCACGTGCTTGCCGATGGAGTCGATCGCTTTGTAAGTGTATAAGGGCATGTTTGACCTGAGCTCGCGTGGTTTACGGCGCGCGGATCCGTCTCCGCCGTCAGTCCATTCGATCGGTGAGATCCACGACGCGGGACAGTTCATCCACGCTCGTTACGCCGCCGCGCACCAGGCGCAAGCCGTCTTCCGCGAGTGTGCGAAACCCCTTGGCCAGGGCCAGGGAGAGTATTTCGCGGGTGGTGGCGCGCCGTGCGATGAGTTCGTCGATACCGCTGTCGAGTTTGAGTATCTCGAGGATGCCCTGCCTGCCCCGGTAGCCCTGGTAGTCGCACTGCTCGCAGCCAACTGCCCGGTAAATCGACGCTGGTTCGGCGGGCGCAATTCCCAGCAATCGTCGTTCCCCAGCATCCGGGTCGTAGGCCTGGCGGCAAGTGCGGCAAAGCTTCCGAACGAGTCGCTGCGCGACGATGCCAATTATGTTCCCGGCCAGGATGTCCGGGACGATGCCGATGTCCAGCAGACGAGGAATCGCCCCCACGGCGGAGTTGGTATGCAGCGTCGAATAGACCTGGTGGCCCGTCATGGAGGCGCGGAACGCCATTTCGGCGGTGTCTTCGTCACGGATCTCGCCGACCAGGATCGCATCCGGATCCTGGCGCATCAGGGCCCGGATGCCGTTTGCGAAATCGAGCTTGGCCGAATCCGCAACCGAAGTCTGGCGGATCAGTGTCATGGGATATTCAACCGGATCTTCTAGGGTCATGATGTTGATCCCGTCCGAGTTGATGTGGTTCAGGATCGAATAGAGCGTGGTCGTTTTTCCGCTGCCGGTAGGGCCAGTCACCAGGATGATGCCCTCCGGGCGCGCAATCATCCGCTTGAGCAGATCCAGTTGCGTCTCGTCCAGGCCGAGCTTGTCCAGCGGGACGATCCCCTTCTGCCTGTCCAGGATGCGCAATACGACGTTCTCGCCATGGGTGGTCGGCAGGCTGGACACGCGGAAATCGACGACCCTTCCGGACATCGTGGCCGAAATGCGCCCGTCCTGTGGCGACCGGGTCTCGGCAATGTTCATTTTCGACATCACCTTCAGGCGCACCGCCATGGCGGGCCAATAGGTCTTGTGCAGCGAACGGATCTGGCGGAGCACGCCGTCGATACGATAGCGTATGCGCAGGAAGTTCTGCTCCGGCTCGAAATGGATATCCGAGGATGAGCGCTCCACTGCGTCGGCGAGCAGCGCAGAAATGAGCCGCACGACAGGCTGGCTGTACTCGTCCCCTTCGGTGATCGTCGCGTAGTCGACTTCGCCGGTCTCGATCTCGCGCAGGATGCCGTCGATCGAGAATTCGTGCCCGTAGTACTGCTCAATGGCGCGGTCTACTTCGGAGTCACCCGCCAGGCGCAGTTCGATATCGAACTCGCCCTTGAGGTGGGCGCGTAACTGGTCGATTGCGACGATATTGTTGGTGTCCGACAGGGCGACGATGAACTTCTTTGCGTGCCGGTCGAGCGCGACCGGAAAGACGCGGTAGCGGCGTGCCATGTCGCGCGGCACCATCTTGAGCGCCGCCGGGTCGACAATAATGTGCGCGAGGTCGACTGACTGCAGGCCCAGCTTTTCGGACAGTGCGTCGCGAAGCGTGGCTTCGGACACGAAGCCGAGCTGCACCAGAAGGCGGCCTACGGGCAGATGAGATTTCATCTGCTCAAGGAGCGCGATCCGCAACTGGTCTTCGGTCAGTATCCCCTGGTCGATCAGGATCTGCCCGATATGCCGTTTGGCCTGAGGATTGGTGGGCGAATTCATACGACTAACATGATACTCCGCGATTCGGGACAGGCCGAAGTCAGAGTGTGTCAAGGCATCGGGCCGCCGGCCCCGGAACCCTAGCGCGTCAGTTCCTGCACGCGATTTCGGGCGAGGGCCTGATCAAAGCTGCTGGAGCGCTGCTGCGCCAGAGAAATGGCGCGCCGATAGTATTCCAGCGCCGACTTGGGCTGCCTTACCTGGTCCAGGCTCACCGCCAGGTTGTAGGCGATATCGGGGTTTTCGGGGTCCCCCGAGAAGGCCTTGAAGTAGGCCTGCTGGGCTTCAGGCCAGCGCCCTTGCTGGGCAAGCTGATTTCCGAGAGTGAAATACAGTACGTGCGCGTCGGGATCGCTCGCCAGCAACGATTTCACCCGGGATTCGTTCTGGATCGGATCCGTCGCCCCCGCCCTTAAAGCAAGCAGGCCGGCTTGCGCGTGGGGGTCCCGGGGATTCGCTTCGAGAACCCGTTGGTAGTACGCCGCTGCAAGCTCTGGCCGATTTGCACGGACTTCAAGCGCAGCCATGCCCAGCAATGCGTCACGATTGGAAGCTTCCTCGCGCAATGCCTCTTGGTAATTCGAACGCGCCGTCTGCAAGTCCCCCTGGTTATAGGCAAGCCACGCGGTCTCGACCTTCGGGTTTACGTCCGGGGCCGCACGACTGACGCTCAGCTTGGAGGGATCGGCCGGGGCGGATCTGCCTTGGGGGGCAGCTTGCCGCGGTCCTCGGGGCTTCGCTACCGCTGGCGCCTCCTGGGGGTCAGCGGGTTTTGGCGCGGCAACTGAGGCGGGGGCTACCGGTTGACTGGGCGCCGGCACCGGTCGCGGGGGCGCCGCACCCGGGATCGTGCTGGCGGTCTGGGCAGGCAGCCCAGGGATTGAGGGAGCCGCAGCGGGCGCCTGCTGCCCGGGCCCGCCCGGAACTGCCGGCCGGGAGTCGGCCACGTCCACCTTCTTCTCGTCCGCTGGGGGTTTTGCGTTGGCATTTACAAGCGGAGGGGGCGGGCGCAACTGGTACCAGAAATAGATTACCGTTCCGGCGGTGAACAGGCCGAGGACCGCCATCGTGATGTAGAAAGGCATCCTCGGATTCGGTTCCCTGAACTTCGCTTCGAATACATTCCGAGCCGCCGCTCGCTGACTGGCCTGCGGGTCCGTTGCGGGCTCGACTGCACGCGCTGAGGGCTGCTGTTGATTTGCTGACTTATCGGCGTCCTTTGCAAGAGTAATTTCGACTGGCCCGGCTGACGGTCGACCTGCAGGACTCTCGTAGAAGGCATCGGGAACGGGGCTGTCCGCCTCCTCGGACTTTGCGCTGCCCGGAATGTCCTCGGAGTAAAGTTCCAGAGGACGGGATATGTCCGGCAGTTCGTTTCGTGTTCGCACATGGGTCAGTGTGGCGTCCGGATCCGGGACCGAATCGGCGCTTTGGCCGCGGCGCTTGGCGTCGTCCTTGGCTTTCTCCGCCTTCTTGAGCGCGTCCAGCAGCAGGCTCATTTTGTCACTGCGCTGGTGCTCCGCCGTACGCTTCCACTTTGGCGGGATTGGGCCGACGCAGGTAGTCCGCATCGGGTAACAAGTTGCGAAAACGGGAATAGTCACCTTCGATACTGGCTTCGCGAATGACGACCGGGCGCAGGAAAATCACAAGCTCGGTCTTGGTTCCTGTGTCCTTGCGCTGGCGAAAGATGTCGCCAAACGGGGACCGGTTTACGCCCGGTATGCCGTCTTCGGTATTGCTGACCTGGTCCTGGATCAGGCCGCCGAGTACGGCGACCTGCCCGCTTTGCACTCTGAGGAGGGATTCCATTTCCCGGGTCTGGATGACCGGGATGAGGCTCTGGATGGGAGGAGTCGAGCAGTTCTGCACTCCTACGCCGCAGGGGTTGCTTAGAGACGGATTGGGGTCGGCGACATCGCCGATCTTGCGCGAAATGGTCGGGCGAAGATTCAGCACGACAGAGTCTGATTCGCTGATCTGCGGGGTAACGCTCATTACGAACCCGACCGGGACGGAATTCAGGGTTGTAGTGAAGGTCGTGATCGCCGGCGCGTTGGTGTTGGATACCGTGCTGGCCTGGATCGTGAAGAACACGAGGTTGTCGACAACCTTGAGCAGGGCGGATTGGTTGTTCAGTACGCTGATTTTCGGGCTGGACAGAACTCTCACGTCGCCGAACGACTCGAGCAATTTGAGCGCCACGCTGAAATTCTGGTTTGCTGAGGCATACCCGAGCACAAACGCGTTCGTATTTATGCCTGCGGGTGTCGCGCCGGAGGACTGCTGGAACTGGAATCCGGCCGAGCCGGTACGCAACAGCGACCAGTCGATGCCTCGCTGGAACTGGTTGTTGAGTTGTACTTCGGCAACGGTTGCCTCGATCAGGACCTGGCGCTTTACGCTGGTCATCACCTGGTCGAGGAACTCCTGGATTTTCTCGTGCTGCCGCGAGGTCGCGCGAATGGACAGGATTCCGGATTCCGGATTCGAGATTACGGAGGCCGCCTCCCGGAACTCCATGGATTGACTTCCGGCCGCAGCCGGCGTCCCGCTGGGTGGCAGGCCCGAAACCGGTGGGGGTGTCGAGGCGCCTGCAGCTTGCTGGCCGGGTTGGGGCGGGGCGCCGGGCGCCCCCGGCCGGACCCCCGGAAGCAGCCTGTCGCTTTCCCGCAGGAGGTCCCTGACGTTGGCGACCAGCGTATCCCAGAAACGGTTGTTGGAAATGTTGTTTATCGTTGAAGTCGAGTTGTTGCTGATTGTCCCGACCCCGCCGGAGCCCCCGGATGCGCTACTGGCGGCAACCTGGCTTGAAATGCCAAGCTGGCTGGTGGAAGTCCGGGTGATGTTCAGGTAATCAATGCGATAGATCTTGAGATAAGGCGTGTCACGCATGATGATGAGGTTCGGGCCATCCACCTCGTATCGCATGTCCACCTGCCTGGCGATTCGCGTGAGGAGCTGCGGCAGGGTCTGGTCAATTGCATTCAGCGTCACGTTTCCGGAAACGCTCGGATGAACGTCAACGTTCAATTTGGCATCCCGCGCGAGCGCAAATAGCAGTTCCTGCGCCCTCACGTTGTTGACCACTACGCTGTAGGTTTCGGGCCTGGGTGTCGCTTTGGGCTTGGGAAGGACGGGCGCACCCTGAACGGGTGGGGGAATGTTCCCCGGGGCTGTTGCCTCGGCCTGTATGTGAGAGTGCTCAACCTTGGTCGGAGGCAAGCCGGTGCACCCGGCCAGCAGTGCCGCCGCGACTATCCCAGTGGCCAGGTTTCTGAAAGCCATCACGCCCCACGTCCAAGAACCGATGCTGAAGGATACCATAGTTATAACTTTAGGAAATAGTCCTAAGCGCCTGTCAAAATTAACTATTTCTTTGAAGTATGCTCTCCGATTCTTATAGGTTTTCGCGCAACTCCGCGTAGCTGCGCAACTCGGGTTGGAATGCTTGCTTGTATTTTGGAGGTAATCGATCGGCAGCCTTGGCAGCCGAGGCGTGATCAGGATAGGTTCCATAGGTCACCCGGATCCTGTACCGATTGGCCGAGAGCTGCGGGAGCACGAGAATTTCGTCCAAGGGCACAAGTTCCCTGGCGCGAACGAGAAATCGCTCCACCCGGGCCGGATCGCTGTTTTCGGTGCTGAACAACTCGATACTGTAGCTCCCGTCGGGTTCGCGCTCAAGGCGATCCCGCATAGCCGATATCCGTTCCTTCAAGAGAGGGTTGGGCCCCGGCTTATAGGCGCTTAGGCGCCTTATGGCCTCGGCACCAAGCGGTGTAGCCCCTTGCGGGGCAGGCGCCGAGCGGGGGAAGTGCCCAGGATCGGCGAGGACTTGGGCTGCCTGTTTCTGGGCGGGATCTCCCGACTCTGGAGCGGATTGCGCGGCCGGTGGCATCGCGAGTGTCAAGTTCGAGCCGTTGTCGACTGCGGGCGAAGGAGTGGCACGCGACGGATCGGGCGTCGTCAGTGCTACCGACGCCCTGGCGGCAGCGGGCGCAGGCCCGGGGGCGTCGACTGTGCGTAAGAACGCCCAATGGACGACAGCGCCCAGCACGAGTCCGGCGAGAAGGGCCACGCCCGCGAAAACGACCGGTTCCCGGCGCTTTTCGTGGAGCAGGCGCCCAAACTCGGAGTCGCGGATCGCGGCGCGCGCCTGCCGGTCGGTAACCGAATGCCGGTTTTCAGTAAACGCGGCGAGCAGTGACTTGTCTGCGAGAATATTTACCCGCCTCGTAAGTCCACTCGCTGCTTTGGCGATCATGGAGACCGCGCGCGAAGTGAACACGTCGGGGCCACGATACCCTGCAGCGCGCATGCGGAAGGATATGTACTTTCCCACCTCGAGTTCGGAAAGGGGGCGCATCCGGAAACTGTGGGTGATCCGGTCCTTCAACTGCCGCATCGAGATCTTGTCAAGGACGGAGTCGAGCTCCGTCTGGCCGAACAGCACGATCTGAAGCAGCTTGTGGCGGTTGGACTCCAGATTTGAGAGCAGCCTGACCTGCTCAAGCGTGTCCTCCGGCATGGCATGGGCCTCGTCAATCAGGATCACCACGCGCCGCCCGTTCGCATACAAGCCGATCAGATGCTCTTCGAGTTCCCGCAGCGCCACCGTGATGCGGCTCTTGGAAAAATCAGTTTTAAGGTCATCCGAAATTGCGTGCAGGATTTCGTCGCGGGCTAGCGACGGGTTTGCCAGATACACGATTTCGACATGTTCGGGGAGGCGTTCCATCAGCACCCGGCAGAGCATGGTCTTGCCGCTTCCCACTTCCCCGGATACCTTTACGATGCCTTCGTCGTGTAGGATCGCGTAGAGCAGGGCGTCCAGGGTCGCGCCGCGGTCCGCACCGTCGAAAAAGAAATCCGTGTGCGGAGTAATGCGGAACGGCGGCTCGTCGAGCCCGAAATGATCTAGGTAAAGCAAGGGCGGTCGCCGGTCGTAGCGCGCTTCATTTGTCGTCTGCTCCCATGCGGCTGTAGAGCGTGGTACGGTTGACGCCGAGTATTTTCGCTGCCTGGCTTACGTTGCCTTTGGCCAGGCGCAGCGCAGCTTCAATGTAGCCCTTTTCCCAGGCGCTGAGCATCTCATCAAGATTGAACTGCCTGTCGCGCTCGAGGTGGCGTATTGCCTGCTCGACAACGCTCTGGCCCTCAAGGGCCAGGCCGAATTGAACCGAGGGCGCATCCCCCTGATCCTGGCTGAGATCGAGTTCAAGCTCAAGCTCTGGAACCGAAATCCGCTGGCCCGAATGCTTCGTGGTCAACCGTATCACAATGTTGCGCAGTTCGCGGACGTTTCCCGGAAACGGGTAGGCGAGCCAGCGCGCCATGGCTTTCTCGTCGAGTTCGAATGGCTGCGCCTTGGCCTGCTCGGCGTAGACGCGTCGGAAATAATCCAGAAGCAGCTGCTTGTCTAGCCCCATGTCGCGGAGCGCCGGTACGGCAAGTGTGAATACCGATAGGCGGTGATACAGGTCGGCCCGAAACGCGCCTTTGCGTACTTCCTGTCGCAGGTCGCGGTTGGTGGCGGTGAGGACCCGGGCGCGCGAGTGCCGGAGCTGGGTTTCTCCGACCCGCTGATAGTCGCCATTTTCAAGCACCCGCAGCAACTTTGCCTGCAACTCCAAAGGCAACTCGCCGATTTCATCCAGGAAAAGGGTGCCGTCCTGTGCCTCCTCGAAATAGCCGGACTTGTTCGCGGAGGCTCCGGTAAACGCGCCTTTTACATAGCCGAACAGCGTCGGTTCAACTAGCGTCGGCGCAATTGCGGCGCAGTTCAGGGCGAAGTAAGGCCGGACAGATCTTGATGACTGGTGATGAAGGCTCACCGCCACGAGTTCCTTGCCACTGCCGGATTCGCCCTCGATCAGGACCGGGAAGGGCGAATCGGCATACTGGGAGATCTGGTTCTTCAGGCGGGCGATTGCGGGACTGGACCCGACAAGGCCTTCCGCTGCAGGGGTAGCATCCGATAGTTCGGCTGCACGAAACGCAAGCGCCTTGCTCAACGAACGCTTTAACATCTCGGGGTCGCAGGGCTTCGCGATGAATTCCGCCGCGCCCAGGGTTCTGGCGTGTCTCGCATTGGCCGCGTCGTTCTGGCCGGAAAGGACGAAAATCCTCATCCTCGGAGAGTGGGCCAGCAGATCGGCAATCAATGCAAATCCTTCCTCCGGGGTATGGGGCCGCGGGGGAAGCCCGAGGTCGACGAGGGCAAGCTGGGGGGCTTCTGGAAGCTGGCGTACAAGGTCGACGGCGTGACGGCGCGATTCGCAAGCGTGGATCTCGTACTCGGTGCCGAGAGCAAAAGAGAGCGTGTCAGTTATCAACGGATCGTCGTCGACAATGAGCAGGACCGGCTTCTTCTCAGGAAATGCTTGCGGAACCATGCTCATGAATGCACCGTATAAATGCCCGTTCAAGATGCGATTCGCCATAGCGTTCGCAGAGGCCGGCGGGCGAGCCTTGGTACCTGAGCTCCCCGCGGTCGAGTACGGCAATTGTCGAGCAAAGTTCCTCCACGTCCGAGAGGACGTGGGAGGTGAAAAACAGCGTCCGCCCTTCACGGATAAGCCTCGCGAGCACGGACTTGACCGCAACGCGGCTGAGCGGGTCAAGGCCGCTCATTGGCTCGTCCAGGACGTACAAGTCCCGCTCGACGAGAAAGCAACCCGCCAGCCCCAGCTTCTGGGTCATTCCCTTGGACAGGTGGCGCACATGGCGGTCCAGCGAAGCGCGATCAAGCGCCAATTCGTCGAATAGCCGGTCGACCCGGTCCTGCTCGAGCCCTGATCCGGCCAACGAAGTGTAGAGCTCGATGAATTCGCGACAGGTTAGGTAGTGAGGCGGGACAAAGCGTTCCGGTACAAACGCTAGCCGGGACCGAGCGCCGGGCGAGGTATGCGGCTTGCCGAAGATCCGAATGCCGCCGCGGTCGACCGCGCAGAAATCCAGCATGCATTTAATCAAGGTAGTCTTGCCGGCGCCGTTCGCCCCCACCAGCCCGAACGCCGCTCCGGCAGCGATTTCCAGGTTTATGTTGGCGAGCGCCGTCAATTTCCCATAGCTCTTCGCGAGCCCGGAAGCTTGGACGGCGGCGTCAAGGGACGGTGGCGCTTCTGACATGCCCGTTAATATAGGGGAAAGCCCTTCCCGGTGCAGCCTCTGCCGGCGCTGAAGCGCCCAGATCTGTTACGCGGCGAGCCCTGTCTCGAGTAAAATCGCGCCTTTCCATGCTCCGGACAACGCCTTGGCAGAGCCCGACATCGTCGAGATTCAGGATCTGACATTTGCCTACGATTCCCGTTTGGTACTGCAGGGCGTCAACCTCAGGATCCGGCGTGGCCAAGTCGTCGCGATCATGGGCGGGTCCGGTTGCGGCAAGACTACATTACTGCGGATCATAGGCGGCGCACTAGGTCCAACAAGCGGCTCTGTGCGCGTTCTCGGCCGGCCCATGGGCTCCCTTGATCAGGCCGAGCTGTATGCGCAGCGCCGGAAAATGGGCATGTTGTTCCAGTTCGGCGCGCTGTTTACGGATATGTCGGTATTCGACAACGTCGCGTTCCAGATGCGAGAGCATACGGATCTGCCCGAAAGCCTTATCCGCGATTTGGTTCTGATGAAGCTTGATGCTGTCGGCCTGCGCGGCGTCGCGGACTTGATGCCTGCCGAACTGTCGGGCGGCATGGCAAGGCGCGTGGCTCTGGCCCGGGCCGTGGCGCTCGATCCGGCGCTCATGATGTATGACGAACCATTTGCAGGCTTGGATCCGATCTCCCTCGGGGTTGTTGCGCGCCTGATCCGGAAGTTGAACGATTCGCTTGGGGCAACCTCAATTATCGTCACGCACGACGTTCAAGAGTCGCTGCATGTCGTCGATTATGTTTATTTCGTCTCCGACGGGCGGGTAGTTTCCGAGGGAACCGCGGACGAGGTGCGGCGCTCCGGGGAGCCCTTTGTGCGCCAGTTTATCAACGGCGAGCCGGACGGGCCGGTGGCCTTCCATTACCCGGCGCAGGCCTATCTGGCGGAACTGGATGGGAGCGCTTTGGCGTGAGGCGCAAAGTCGCTTCGCTGCTGCAAGCGCTCGGCCGGACGGTCACAGACAAGCTCTGGAGGCTCGGGTTTGCGAGCCGTTTCTTCGTCTATATGCTGCTGCATTCGGGCACCGCCCTGCGCCGCTTCCACCTGACGGTGAGGGAAATCTACTTCACCGGGGTCCTTTCGCTGATCATCATCCTGGTTTCGGGCCTGTTCGTCGGGATGGTTCTTGGACTTCAGGGGTACGACACATTGCAGCGGTACGGGTCTTCCGAAGCGCTCGGGGTCCTGGTGGCGCTTTCCCTCGTGCGCGAACTTGGGCCCGTGGTCGCGGGTTTGCTGTTCGCCAGCCGCGCAGGAAGCGCGATCACGGCCGAAATCGGGCTCATGAAGGCAACCGAGCAGATTTCGGCGATGGAAATGATGGCGGTGGACCCGATTGCCCGGGTAGTGGCGCCCCGGTTTTGGGCGGGGGTGATTTCCATGCCTTTGCTTGCGGCCCTTTTTTCGGCATCCGGGATTTTCGGCGGTTACCTGGTCGGCGTACAGCTGATCGGCGTAGACCAAGGGGCTTTCTGGTCGCAGATGCAGGCCGCGGTCGATGTGCGCGAGGACATCCTGAACGGCGTCATAAAGAGCGTTGTCTTTGGTATTGCCGTGACCTGGATCGCGGTGTTCGAAGGGTATGACGCACCGCCGACTGCAGAGGGCGTTTCGAGGGCGACGACGCGCACCGTGGTCACGTCTTCGCTGACAATTCTGGCGCTCGATTTTGTGCTCACCGCGCTCATGTTCACTGGAGGAAACGGAAAATGAATCGCACGACGATCGACCTGTGGGTCGGCGCGCTGGTCGCCATGGGCTTTGCGGCACTGCTGTTTCTGGCCCTAAAGGTCGGAAATCTGGCCTCTTTTTCGACCTCAGACATGTATCAGGTGCAGGCCAAGTTTGCTAACATCGGGGGTCTTAAGGTGCGCGCCCCGGTAAAGAGCGCCGGGGTCGTTGTCGGACGGGTGGCGGACGTCCGATTCGACAACGAAAGCTACGAGGCGGTCATCACCATGAATATCGAGGGCAATTTCCGGTTTCCACGCGATACTTCGGCGAAGATCCTGACCTCTGGTCTACTTGGGGAGCAATATGTGGGACTCGAGGCGGGCGGGGATGCCGCGATGCTGAAGGAAGGTGACAGGGTAAAGCTTACTCAGTCGGCTATAGTGCTGGAGAACCTGATCAGCCAGTTCATGTTCAACAAGGCGCAGGAAGGCGGCAAAGAGGGCAAGGAAACCAAGTGATCAAAGTGACTTTCAGTTCCCTCCGCAGGCAATGCGGATATCTGCTGGCTGCTGCAATCTTGGCGCTTTCTGCCGGTTGCGCGACGACCAATGGGGATTCCCGCGACCCTTTCGAGGGCTACAACCGTGCCATTCACGGATTCAACCAGGTGGTGGATGAGGCGGTGCTGAAGCCCGTTTCCAAGGCTTACAAGGAGGTTCTGCCGGAGCTGGTACAGACCGGGGTACGCAATTTCTTCGCCAACATAGCGGACCTGTTCATTTCGGTGAACAACCTGCTTCAAGGCAAGGTTGTCGAGGCGGCAAGCGACGGCATGCGGCTGGTGATAAACACGACCATTGGCGGGCTCGGGCTGATGGACTGGGCTACGGAAATCGGGCTTGAAAAGCACAACGAGGATTTTGGGCAGACATTTGGCCGGTGGGGCGTTGGCGACGGGCCCTATATTGTCTGGCCAATCTTCGGGTCGAGCACCGTCCGCGACTCGATCGGAGAGACGCTCGACATCCGTTTCGATCCTGTCCGCAACCACACGCCAGTCGATGTCCGGAACGCGGCGCTATTGACGCGCATGGTCGCCAGGCGGGCGGACCTGCTTGACGCCAGCCGCATTCTTGAAGAGGCGGCCCTTGACAAGTACACCTTCCAGAGGGACTCCTACCTGCAGCGTCGGCGCAGCCTCATTTTCGACGGGAACCCGCCGCGCGAGTTCCCGCGCGCGTCGACTACCGGGCCAACGAGCAAGGCCGAAGACGCGGTCGAAGTACAGGCTGTCGGAGCGGGTGCGGGCGAAGCGGAGCGGGCGACCGGCCCCGTGACCCGCGCGCCCCTGGCTCCGGAGAACGGCAAGACGGTACCGGTCGCATCCGCACAAGGGGAGTAGGGGCATGTTGATGGCAACCAAGCGACTTCTTGCATTCGGTGCGGCCGCCGCGGGAGTTTTTGTAGCGACTGCCGCTCTGGCGCAGGATGTGCCGCCTGATGTGCTGGTCAAGACCGTCACGCTCGAAGTCATCGATATTATCGGGAAAGACAAGGACATCCAATCCGGCAACCAAAGGAAAGTCGTTGAACTGGTCGAAGCCAAAGTGCTGCCGCACTTTAACTTTACGGCAATGACCCGTCTTGCCGTGGCGACGAACTGGGAAAAATCCACTGCAGAGCAAAAGAAGCAGCTGACCGAGGAATTCAAGACGCTGCTTGTCCGGACCTACTCGAGCGCACTGTCCACCTATCGGGACCAGAAATTCGACTTCCGCCCGCTGCGGGCGAAGGCTACCGATACTGATGTTACTGTTCAGGTCCGGATCGCGCAGAGCGGCCGTGAGCCGGTCACTCTTGAGTACGATATGGAAAAATCCCCCGCCGGATGGAAGGCGTACGATGTCCGAGTAGCCGGCGTGAGCCTGGTGGCGAACTACCGGACCGCATTTGCCAATGAAGTACGCACCAACGGCATAGACGGGCTCATCCGGGGGCTTGCGGAAAAGAACAAGGGCCCGACGGTGAAGGCGGAAAAGAAGTGATACGCCGCGAAGGCGACCGGATGCTGGTCGTCGGCGCCGTCACGTTGAAGAATGTCACCGAGGTGCTGGAGGAGGGCCTTGCAGGGGTACGGGACGGTGTGTCGGTGATCGACATGTCGGAAGTAGCCGAATTGGACTCCTCCTTGCTTGCGGCGACGCTCGCCTGGGTGCGCGAAGGGCAGCTGGCAAATCGGAGGCTGACCGTCGCAAACCTTCCCGGCGGCCTCCAGACGCTGGCTCAGCTCTATGGCGTAGAAGATCTCCTGCCGCTGAACGCCCGCAACTGACACTGAAACTTTCCGGCGTTCGGGACTTTCGCGCCGCCCTTCCCCGGTAGTCATGCCCTCAGCGATCCGAATACAGGACGTAAGCAAGCGCTATGGCGCCCTTCAGGCGTTGGACCGTGTCAACCTTGTCATAGAGCCAGGGGAAATCTTTGGATTGCTGGGGCCCAACGGGGCCGGAAAGACCACCCTGATCAGCGTGGTTGCCGGACTCGCGCGCGCGGATTCGGGTTCTGTCGAAGTGATGGGCGCCGATGTGGTTACCGAATATCGCCGGGCCCGCAGGATGCTCGGCGTGGTCCCGCAGGAACTCGTGTTCGATCCCTTCTTCACGGTTCGCGAGGCGCTCGAACTCCAGTCCGGATACTTCGGCATTCGCAACAACGGCGGCTGGATTGACGAGATCATGCGCAATCTCGACCTGACCGCCAAGGCCGATGCGAACATGCGATCTTTGTCCGGAGGAATGAAGCGCCGGGTGCTGGTCGCGCAGGCCTTGGTACACAAACCGCCGGTGATCGTTCTCGACGAGCCCACCGCGGGCGTCGACGTCGAGCTGCGGCAGAGCCTGTGGAAGTTCGTGCGCAGCCTCAACGGCGAAGGCCACACGATAGTGCTCACTACTCACTATCTCGAAGAGGCCGAGCTGCTTTGCAGTCGAATAGCGATGCTGAAAGCGGGCCGGATCGTGGCCCTCGATTCGACCAAGAACCTGCTAGAGAATTTTTCGGGGCTGTATCTGAAGCTGCGCCTGGATCGGCAGGACCTGCCTGGCGGTATTTACCCGGCGATGGTATCCCGGGACGGTGACCTGTTTACGCTCAAGCTCGAAGGCTTCGCCGAGGTGGAGGGCGTGCTGGCGCGTTTGCGCGAGGGAGGGATCATGATCAAGGAGTTCGAGCTTCAGCCACCCGATCTCGAGGAAGTTTTCATGCGCATCATGAATCGAAACGAATGACCAGTTTTCTGACCTTGTTCTACAAGGAACTGCTGCGGTTCTGGAAGGTCGCCTTTCAGACCGTGGCCGCGCCGATCCTCACGTCGCTGCTCTACCTCCTGATATTCGCACATGCGCTCGAAGGCCGTGTCACGGTCTACGAAAACGTCAATTACAGCGCATTTCTCGTTCCCGGCCTCGTAATGATGAGCGTGCTCCAGAACGCCTTCGCAAACAGCTCTTCCAGCCTGATCCAGTCCAAGGTCACCGGCAACGTGGTATTCATGCTCCTGCCGCCGATTTCGTATTTCGAGTTCTTCAGCGCTTACGTCCTCGCGGCGGTGGCCCGCGGCCTGGTTGTAGGGGCGGGCGTGTTCGCGGTCACCGCCTGGTTCGTCGATCTGTCCGTGAAAGCGCCGCTGTGGGTGCTGGCATTTGCGCTCCTCGGGAGCGCGATACTCGGGGCACTGGGCCTGATCGCCGGCATCTGGGCGGACAAATTTGACCAGCTTGCGGCATTCCAGAACTTCGTAATCATGCCTCTCACCTTCCTGTCCGGAGTGTTTTATTCGATACACTCGCTTCCGCCATTCTGGCAGGCACTTTCGCACCTCAATCCCTTCTTCTACATGATCGACGGATTTCGGTACGGCTTTTTCGGGGCTTCCGACGTCGCCCCCGCGACCAGCCTCGCCGTCGTCGGGGTCAGTTTTGGCGTGTTGTCCGCCATAACGCTGGCTATGCTGAGGAGCGGGTATAAACTCCGGCACTAGCGGCGCTCCGGGCAGCGCCTTTCTTTATTTCGGACAAGCGATGGTCACTCCAGAAAGCGTAAGACAGGGAATCGCTTCAGGCCTTGCATGCGACCACCTGGAGGTGCGTGGCGACGGTCAGCATTTCGAGGCCGTGATCGTCAGCACTGCGTTTGACGGCAAGAGCCGGGTGCAGCGTCACCAGCTCGTGTACGCGGCGCTCGGCGACCGGATGCGCCAGGAAATTCACGCCCTGTCGATGCGCACACTGACACCTTCCGAATGGGAGGCCGGCGGGTGAATAAGCTGCTCATCAAGGGCGGACGACCGCTCGAGGGGGTCGTGCAGGTGTCAGGGGCAAAGAATGCCGCTCTCCCGATCATGTGCGCCGCATTGCTGTCGAGCGGACGGCTCGAATTGACCAATGTGCCCATGCTGATGGATGTCGCCACCATGGCCAAGTTGCTCGGCCAGATGGGCGTGAGCATCGATCGCGATGGCTCGGGAGGCATGAGCCTGCGCGGTGAGTCGATCGGCGAACCGGTTGCACCATACGAACTCGTTCGCACCATGCGCGCGTCGATCCTGGTGCTGGGGCCGCTGGTTGCAAGGTTCGGACGTGCCAAGGTTTCATTGCCGGGTGGCTGTGCAATCGGGCAACGGCCGGTCGACCAGCATTTGAAGGGGCTGGCCGCGATGGGGGTCAGGATTACCGTGGACCATGGGTATATACACGCCCAGGCCGCGCGATTGACCGGGGCACGTATCGTGATGGACATGGTGACCGTTACGGGAACCGAGAACCTGATGATGGCGGCGGCTCTCGCCGAGGGTGCGACCGTGCTGGAAAACGCCGCCCGCGAGCCTGAAGTAGTCGACCTGGCAAATTGCCTCATCGCGATGGGAGCGAGGATCGAAGGCGCCGGAACGGATCTCATTCGAATCGAGGGCGTCGCGCGCCTCTCCGGTGCTAGCCATCGGGTCATGCCCGACCGCATCGAGACTGGCACCTACCTGGCTGCGGCCGCTGCGAGTGGTGGGCGGATCAAGCTGACAGGGGCGGCACCGGAAACGCTGGACGCGACGCTTGGCAAGTTCCGGGAGGCCGGTGCAAGAATCGACTGCACTGGCGATACGATAGAACTGGAAATGGCCGGACGCCCGACCGCCGTCGACCTGCGCACGGCGCCCTATCCAGGCTTCGCCACCGACATGCA
>JANNWA010000292.1:0-1876 GCA_031408275.1 Pseudomonadota bacterium | reverse complement strand
AGGTCCACGGAGACCGCCTGCGACCTTCCGCCCCGAAGTTTCCACAGTTCGCCCGCGGCGAGGCCGGAGGCGGCCAGCGCAGCCGCACCCGCTGCGCCTACCCGATACTGCGTGGGAATCACCGGGTCGTCGCCGTCGATGTGCGCCTGTTCCGCGGCGCTTGCGGGCAGGCCGGCGAGTCCGATCAGTTCTTCGAGTGCGGCGTGCGGCATGGTCAGGGTTTTTCGCACAGAATGCGGTCTGCGCGCAAGGAGGAGGAGCCGGCATGCTGGAGTTCGAGTACCTGTGCGACCTCAAGGTCGACGTGGGCGAGATCGTGACCATGGGTCCCGGCCCGCTCGGCGAGCGGCGCATCGTCGCGATCCTCGGCGGCACGTTCGAAGGCCCGAAACTGCGCGGCACGGTGCTGCCCGGCGGCAACGACTGGCAGATCGTGCGCACCGACGGCGTGCTGGACGTGGACGCGCGCTATGCGCTGCGGACGGATGCGGGCGATGCGATCCGCGTTGTGAGCCAGGGCTACCGGCATGGGCCGCCCGAGGTGCTCGCGGCGCTTGGGCGCGGCGAGGAGGTGGCACCGGACAAGTATTTCTTCCGTTCTGTGCTGCGCTTCGAGACCGGCGCACCGGACCTCGCCTGGCTCAACAAGACAATTGCAATAGCAAAGGCACAGCGCAAGGCGCGCCAGGTGCTGCTGACCGCTTACACACTACTCTAGGAAACTGGCATGAATCTTCGCAGGCGAACACTGTTGCAGGCCCTCGGTGCAGCAACCCTCCTTGGCCCGGCAGCCGCAAATGCGCAAGGCTATCCGGCCAAGCCGATCCGCATCGTGCACGGCTACGACAACGGATCGAACCCCGACACCGTGGCGCGCATCCTCTCGCCGTCGCTCTCCGAGCGGCTCGGCCAGTCCATAGTGACCGAACCGAAGCCGGGCGCGGGCGGGCGCATCGCGACCGGCTACGTCGCCACGCAGGAGCCGGACGGCTACACGCTGATGATGCTCACGGCCGGCGACACGGTGGTCGCCGCGACCGACCCGAAGCTCCCGTACGACCTCATGCGTGACTACGCCTTCATCAGCACGGTGGTGGAGTTCCCGTTCATCCTGATGGTGCCCGCGGATTCGCCCATCAAGTCGCTGCGCGACCTCATCACCGCGGCCAAGGCCAGTCCCGGCAAGCTCACTTTCGCCACGCCGGGCGTGCGCACCACGCAGCACCTGGCCGGCGAGCTGTTCAAGGTGGCGGCGGGGATCGATCTGTTGCACGTGCCGTTCAAGGGCAGCGCGTTCACCGACCTGATCGGTGGGCGGCTCGATTCGCTGATCGCCGCGCCGTCCGTCTCCACGCCGCAGATCAAGGGTGGCAAGGTGCGCGCGATCGCGGTCACGGGCCGCCAGAGGATCGACGCCTTCCCCGACCTGCCCACGTTCGCCGAGACCCTGCCGGGGTTCGAGGTGTATTCGTGGCTCGGTTTGGCGGCTCCTGCGAAGACGCCTGCGGCCGTAGTCGAGCGCCTGGGCACCGAGGTGCGCGCGGTGGTGGCGCAGGAAGCCGTGCGCGCTAAGCTGCTCGCCACCGGGAGCCTCGTGGGCGGCAGCACGCCCGATGCCTTCCGCGCGAGGGCTGAAGCCGATATCCGCAAATGGAAGGGCCTGGCCGAAAAAGTCCGGCTGGATTGAAGGAGATCGGCATGATGCGAACAACGTTCCTCGGAGTCGCCGCGGCCGTCGCCGTGCTGGCCTCGCCGGCGCTCTCCCAAGCGCAAGACGCCGCGGCCAACTGGCCGAATCGCACGGTGCGCCTGATCCTGCCTTTTTCGCCCGGCGGGGGGACGGACTTCCAGGGCCGCTTCCTGTGCGACCAGATGA
>JANNWA010000291.1:0-9999 GCA_031408275.1 Pseudomonadota bacterium | reverse complement strand
GCATCAACACCGCCAACATCCTCATCAACAAGCTGCACCTCACGCCCTGGATGCTGCTGTCGCTGATGATGCTGATCCTTTTCATCTCGGGATTCTTCCTCGACTGGATCTCGATCGTGCTGATCTTCGTGCCGCTGTTCACGCCGCTGATCGTAGCCGCGGGATTCAACGCGGTATGGTTCCTGATCCTGTTCCTCATCATGATTCAGACTTCGTACCTGACCCCGCCCATGGCGCCTGCGATCTTCTACCTGCGCGCCGTCGCGCCGCCGGAGATGACGATCCACGACATGTACGTGGGCGTGGTTCCCTTCATAACGATCCAGTGCGCTACCCTGGCGATCGTGATGGTCTTCCCGGTGCTCGTGACCTACCTGCCGAGCGTTATGTTGAACTTCAAGTAAGGAGACAGCGCATGACTCCCGAGCAGATCCTCGCAATACCGCCGCGCGTGCTGAAGCAGTCGCAGCGCGAGTCCTATTTCGCCGACGGGTTCATCATCCTCGAGAAGGTCATCGACGAGGAGTGGATCAAGAAGCTGCGCGACGCCACCGACGAGCTGGTCGAGCGCAGCCGCAAGGTCACCAAGTCGGACACGGTCTACGACCTGGAACCCGACCATCGGCCCGATGCGCCGCGCCTGCGGCGGGTCTCCAATCCGGTGGAGCAGCACCCGGTATTCTGGGAGTACTGCACCAAGTCGGTGATGCCCGACATCGTAGCCGACCTGGTCGGGCCCGACGTCAAGTTCCACCACTCCAAGCTCAACTTCAAGTGGAGCAACGGCGGCGAGGAGGTGAAATGGCACTACGACATCTCGTTCTGGCCGCACACCAACTATTCGCCGCTCACGATCGGTACCTACATCTACGACTGCAGCATGGAGCAGGGCGCGTTGGGGTTTATCCCGAAGAGCCACCTGATCGACCCCGTGCTCGACCAGTATGACGCCGGCGGCAAGTGGGTAGGCTGCCTGTCGGATGCGGACATTGCGAAGCTCGAGGTCGAAAAGGCCGTATATGCGGTGGCGCCTGCCGGCTCGATCACGCTGCACAACTGCCGGACGATCCACGGGTCGCCGAGGAACGACTCGGACCTCGGGCGGCCGCTGCTGCTGTACACGCTGACTTCGGCCGACGCCTTCCCTTACACGATGAACCCGATCAAGCCCAGGCATGACCAGGCGATCATTCGCGGCCAGCGGGCGCAGTTCGCGCACCACGATCCGCGCCCCTGCCTGATCCCGCCCGATTGGTCCGGCGGGTACACGTCGATTTTCGCCCTGCAGCAGGAGGAGGGGCAGGGCGGCGCGAAGATGTAACTAGTGCGCCGCGAGGAGGCGGTGGAGTTTCTCCGCTTCCTCGGGTTTCATCGAGTAGCTGTGCTCGGCGTCGGGAAACTGCCCGCCGCGCACTTCGGCGGCATAGGTTTTGAGCGCCTCCACCGCGATCCCGGACAGGTCCGCGTAGCGTTTGGTGAACTTCGGCTTGAACTGGTCAAAGACCCCTAGCAGGTCGAATGCCAGCAGCAGCTGCCCGCAGCTCGCCGGGCCCGCGCCGATGCCGAACGTGAAGATATCCACCGCCGCATCGACCGCCGCCGCCACTGGAGCCGGCACCGCCTCGATCTCGAACCCGATGCAGCCGGCCTCCTGGATCGCGCGCGCGTCGTCGATGATCTTCAGCGCTTCTTCGGCGGTCTTGCCCTGGAGCTTGAACCCGCCGTACTGGTGCATGAAATGCGGGCACATGCCCACATGGCTCATCACCGGCACACCCGCATCGGCGATTGCCTTCAGGATCGGGAACTTGTCGCGCCCGCCCTGCATCTTCACGCAGTCGACGGCGCCTTCCTTCATGAACCTCAGCGCGTTTCCCACCGCGACGTCCGGATTCGCGTAGCTGCCGTAGGGCATCGCCACGAGGTTGAAAGTGTTCGGCGCACCGCGCCGCACGGCCAGGCAATGCTGGATCATCATGTCGACGGTGACCGGCAGCGTGTTGGCAAAGCCGTAGCTGACCATGCCGAGGCTGTCGCCGATGCCGATGATGTCCAGGCCCGCACGCTCTGCCCAGACCGCCGACGGATAGTCCGGGATCGAGGCCATGACGAGCTTGCGCCCGTCCTTCTTGGCCTGTTTCAGGTCCGGGACGGTTAGTTTCTTCCTGTCTTCTGCCACGCTCAGCCTCCTGGCGCGCTTAAGCGCGAAATGCCTGCTTTTCGGTGCCCGAATACAGCGCCTTGACCTGGCGCGCGACCGAATCGGCGTGGGCTGCGAGGGCCGCCGCGTCCAGGTCGGCCCTCGGACGCGGCTCGTAGTCGAAGTTGCGGAACCTGTCCGTCCCGCGAACGAGCATCGCCGCGTCGCGCACCTTTGTCTGGCGGACGTAAGTGGGGATGTAGCGGATCGCCAAGCCGATGCGCCGGTCGCTGGTGCGGTTCGGCTCGGAACCGTGCACCAGCTTGATGTGGTGCAGGGACATCTCCCCCGCCTTGAGCGCGATGCCGACCCCTTTGGACTTGTCCACCTCGACCGCGATTTCCTGGCCGCGCGACAGCAGGTTGTCCTTGTGGAAGGTATCCACATGGGGCAGCTGCTCGGTCCTGTGGCTGCCGGGGAGGAACTGCATGTAGCCATTCTCCGGCGTCGCATCGGTGAAGGCTACCCACGCGGTCACGACGTCGTCCGGCTCCAGGCCCCAGTAGGTCGCGTCCTGGTGCCAGGAGACGAAGCCCGGGTGGCTCGCCTCCTTGATGAAGAAGTTGGTGGTCCAGCACAGGAGGTCGGGGCCGATCACGTCCTCGACGGCGTCCAGGATCTTCGGGTGGTGCACGAGCTCGTCGGCCCAGGTGAACAGCAGGTGCGTCTTGTGGCGCCAGTTGCCTTGCAGGGGCGTGCCGGTCTTCGCCTCGTGTTGTTCGAGGCGGCGGCGATAGCCCGCGGCCTCTTCCCGGGTCAGGACCGGGATCGGAAAGCAGAACCCGTCGGACTTGTAGCGCTCGATCGCGTCAACGCCCAGCAGTTTCGGCATTCGAACCTCCCCGCGCCAGATAGACATATACGACTAATATATCATTCGATATGGGTCTCACTTTCGAAAAGCTGCATCCGCGTTTCGCCGCCTCAGTGAGCGGCGTGGACCTGCGCGCAGTCCATGACGCCGCAACGCTCGAGGCGATCCGCGCCGGCATGGACGAGTACGCCGTGCTGGTGTTCCGCGACCAGAAGCTCAGCGACGCGGAGCAGCTCGCGTTCGCCAAGCGCTTCGACGGCGAGCTGCACTCGAAGACCGGCGCCTCGGTGCTGGGGAAGAACCGCCTCGGCGATGAGGCGCTCACCGATATCTCGAACGTGGACGAGAACGGCGAGATCATGGACACCAACGACCGGCGGCGCATGTACGCGCTCGGCAACCGGCTGTGGCACACGGATGCGTCCTTCCAGGATCCGCCGGGGCGCTACTCGATGCTGCTGGCGCGCGTCGTGCCCTCGGTGCCGGCGAATACCGATTTCTCCGACATGCGCGCGGCCTGCGAGGCGCTGGACGAGGCGACACGCGCGCGAATTGAGGGCCTGCAGGTGCACCACACGATCACCCATTCGCGCGCCCAGCTCGGGTTCGAGTTCTCGGCCGAGGAGCACGAGAGGCTGAAGGGCGCGGTGCATCCGCTGCTGGTCGCCAATCCGCGGACCGGGCGGCGCGCGCTGTACCTCGCCTCGCACGCAGCGAAGATCATGGGCTGGCCCGTACCCGACGGACGGCTGCTGATCCGCGAGCTCATGGACCACGCGATCCAGTCGGAATTCGTCTACAGCCACGCGTGGCGCGTGGGCGATCTCGTCATCTGGGATAACAAGTCGACCATGCATCGGGGACGCTGGTACGACGACTCGAAGCACCGGCGCGAAATGCGGCGGGTGACGACGCTCGACGTTACTGCCGCAGCCTAGTCCCGCGCCTGCGGCACGTCTCTGAGGAACACCGGCAGGTCGGTCGTCGGCGGCCGGGCCGGCACCTGGCAGATCATTTCACCGACGAAACCCCGGTGGTAGCTGGTGTGGTTCACCACATGCTGCAGGATCTCGCCGCGGGTCATGGCGCCTTCGCCGCCCCCCACGAAACTGAAGCGCACTTCCTCGTCCAGTTCGGCGGCGGTGATCCGGTCGCTCCACGCCACATACCAAGCGTCGATCTCCTGCTGCGCTTTCCACAGTTCGGCCAGCGAGGGAGAGTCCGGGGTATTGCGCGCGGTGTAGCCGTGCGGGCGGCCCTCGAGGTGGGCCTGGAAGATGCGGTCGATCACGTAGTTGTGGTTGAGCGTGTGGACCATGCTCTTGAAGATCGACTGCCGGGGCTTCTCCGCTTCGCCCTCGGGCAGGCGGGCCACGGCGTCGAAAATCAGCTTGTCGGCCCAGGCGTTGTAGCGGGCGAGAGTCCTGGCGGAGCGGGGGGTGGTCATGGGGTAATGTATCTGTACAGGTACGTTGATTGGCAGGAGAGCGGCTCCTGGAGCCGGAAGTGTTGCATAAAAGTTAAGGAATATCGGTGTCCTGGCGCTCGACACGAGGCTGCCTGGCCGCGGGCGTGCGCATCCTGCGCTCATACGAATCTGCGGCGCGGAAAGACACGATCCGCCGTCCGCGGTAGCTGGCGTACTCGTCGATGAAAGCCTGCGTGCTTGCGTACGGGCCGGCGAGGAGCCCCGGGCGCTTGGAGTCGGCGAAGAAGTAGTGCTGCCCGTCGCGCTCGAACGTTGTGACCCAGTGGCGGCGCAGGGTGTTGCCTCTGATTTCGGCGGGGTCGAATTCGATCATCAGGTAGGCCGGCTTCGCGCCCGGGTCAATGGCGCGCAACGTCTCCACGCCAAAGCGCGCAAGGTCCACGCAGACGCCGCTGGGGGCGGTGAAGAACTCCGCGGGCGCATGGATCGGAATGCGGCCATTCTTCTCGCGCTGCGTCTCGGACAACAGCATCGCGCGTTGGAGGTCGTACTGGAACTTCGCGCCGATCCAGGCATTCACCTCGCCGGCGGATTTCCAGGTTTGCAATGCGTCCGGGTAGGACGCAGGTCCCGTGTAGGCGCTTGCGGCAGCGAAGCGCGTTTCCGGGGCATCCGAGAGCGGATCGGCCGTGTCCGGCGTGACTGCGCAGGCGGCAAGGGCGGCCGAGGCGAGTGCTGCGATCAGGGTGCGCATGTCAGTCATGCAGGCCCACCTCCTTGCCCGGAATCGGATGGCTTCCCGCAAATCGTACCCGTGGACATAGCGTGCATTCATCGCCGCCTCAGGCCGCATACCATAGCACCCCGAAGTAGTGGCAGACAGTCCCGGCGATGACGAACAGGTGCCACACGAAATGGCCGTACTTCAGCTTCCAGTCGGTGGCGAAGAACGCCACGCCGACCGTGTAGAAGACGCCGCCCGCGACCATCCAGGCGACGCCGGCCTTGGGCACGAGGGCCAGAAACGGCTCTATGGCGATCAGGATCGACCAGCCCATCAGCAGGTAGAGGACGGTGGACAGGACCAGGTGGTGCTTGCGGCTGAATATTTTCAGCAGGAGGCCGAACCCGGCCAGGGTCCAGACGATGGCGAACAGCGTCCAGCCCCAGGTGCCGTGCAGCACCCCGAGCGTGAAGGGCGTGTAGGTGCCGGCGATCAGCAGGTAGATCGCCGCGTGGTCCAGGGCCCGGAAGACGCGCTTCGCCTTGCCGGCCGGCAGCGCGTGGTAGATCGTCGAGCCGAGGTAAAGCAGGACCACCGTCAGAGAAAAGACGCACGCGCCGACGATGGAGCGGATGCTTCCCTGCTGCAGCGCGTGGTAGATCAGGTACGGCAGGCCGACAAGCGCAGCGACCAGCGCGACGCCGTGGGTGACGCTGTTGGCGATTTCCTCGCCGAGGGTCTGGTCGCGGTCGACGTTAACTGGGAGCGGGGTCACGTTAGAGACTTCTGCTCGCAGGCGCCTCTAAACCGGCAGGCCGGTCGCGCTGCCCACCAGGTGCAAACGCGACCGGTGGCTGAACGGCTTCACTTCGTGCCAGACGAAGTAGGTGGTCCCGGCCCGCGCCTCCAGCGGCAGCCTCATCATGTACATCTTCACCCGGGTGGTGAGTTCGTGCGACCCGGGATCGACCGGGAAGAAGAGCGCGTTCGCGCCGCTTGTCTCGCCCATCAGCCGGGTGCCGAGCATCACCGGCACGTTGACGCTCGCGCCGACAGTCTGGCTGCGGAAGACGCAGATGGCCGCCTGTCCCGGCTCCGGACGGGAAACCAGCGCTTTGGGCGGCACGTCGTCGAGAATCCGGTGCTGGATCCCGAACCGCGCATCCAGCCGTCCGTACAGGCGATGCAGCAGCCAGACGCCAAGCAGCGGGAGCGGGGCGGCGGCCACGTACACCCTTGCGCCAAAGTATGACTCCCACAGGCTGAGGCTCAGCAGGAACAGCCCGACCATGGCCGCGACGGTCGCTGCCGAGAACGCGAGGCCGAAACCCGCGCGCAGCAGGATGAGTCGGACCCTCTGGGACACCGAAAGCGTGTGCCAGCGCTTCACCTGTGGATCCCACGTCGGCTGGCCGGGACCGGCGGACGCGGGGGTGGGGTTCAAATCAGTCGAGGAAGAACGGCGTTTCGTCCTCGCCCTGCAGCACGATGTCGAGGCGGTAGGCGACCGCGTCGGCCGGCGCGCGCGCGAGCTTCGCGGGCTTGAGGAGGATGCGCTCGCGGACCGTGGCGTCCGGTACCGCGTTGAATACCGGGTCGCCTGCGTTCGCGGGCTCGTCCGGGAAGAAAAATGTGGTCACCAGCCGCCGCATGAGCCCCGATCCCATGATCGACACGTTGATGTGCGGCGCGCGCACGAGGCCCGTGAGCGGATCCTTGTAGCCGCCGGGTTTCACCGATATGAAATCGTAATACCCGTCGTCCTCCGATGCGCGGCGTCCCCAGCCCATGAAGTCGGGATCGGCCTTCGCGGGTTCGGGATCGCTCGGATGCGCGAAATGGCCACCGGCATCGGCCTGCCAGAATTCGACGATGCTGTTCCAGCGTGGTACGCGGTTCGCCTCGAAGATGGTGCCGCCGATGTAGATCTTCGTGCCTTTCGCGCGCTTGCCGGAGTCGCCTCCGGCATTGCTCGTCACGGTCAGGTCGTTGTCTGCCGGTCCGAAGTAATGCGCGGGGAAGAACGGGCCGACGGTGGCGCTGGGGGTGGGAATGTGCGTTGCCATCTCAGGTGCCCCGCATCACAGACCCATCGGCGTTGCACGATGCCCGCGCACCACGATGTCGTGCGCAAAGCCCACCACGTCGGCACGCGGCAGCTCCATCATCGGGATCGCTTTCGAGATCATGCGCTCGCGCCCATTGGGATCGGGTACGCAGTTCAGGATGCGGTCCTGGGCGTTCAGCGGATCGTCCGGGAAGAACATCTGCGTCACCAGCCGGCTCATGAATCCCGTGCCGAAGATCGACAGGTGGATGTGCGGCGGGCGCCACCAGCGCTGGGGATGGTTGGGCACCGGGTAGGCGCCGGGCTTGATCGAAATGTATTGGTAGCGGCCCTCGTGGTCGGTCAGGCAGCGGCCCGAACCGAAGAAGTTGGGGTCCTCGGGGAAGGGGCTGCCCGCGTCCATCTTGTGGATGTACCGTCCCGCGGAATTCGCGTGCCAGACCTCGATGATCGAGTCGCGCACGGGCGAGCCGTCCTCGTCGAGCAGCCGCCCGGTCACGAAGATGAGCTGGCCCAGGGCACGGCCACCTGCCTTGCTGCGCGACAGGTCGCTCAGGTCCGCGTCGAGCTTGCGGGCCAGGTTCAGCGGGCCGGTGATCTCGGTGAGCGTTGCGGGGCGCTTGTAGAAGGCGTGCTTCGGCACGCGCGTCAGGGTTTCCTTGTAGCCCTCGACGACAATGGCCGGCTGCGTGCGGTCGTCGTAGGGTGCGAAACGGCTTGGCAAAGTGTCCATATGAATAATATTACCGCTTATGCTCCGGCCATGGGCGTCACCCTCGCATTGTGTTCGATGGTCTGCTTCGGGTCGAACATCCTCATCTCGCGCGTGGCGATGACGAGGATGCCGGTGGACCTCGGTTTTTTCGTGGTGCTCTTCACCAACGTCGTGTTTTCCGGCGCGGTGTTCGGCGTGGAAATGCTGTTTCGGGAGGCGCCTTTCGCCTGGCACTGGAAGGAGGCCGGCTATTTCGCGCTCGGCGGGTTCGTCGGCACCTACCTGGGAAGGCGTCTCATGTTCGACACGGTGCGCCTGCTCGGCCCGGCGCGGGCGAGCGTGGTCCACTCGGTCGCGCCCGCGTTCACGCTGGTCGCGGCCTGGGTGCTGGTGGGCGAGAAGCTCGGGCCGTATGAGCTGATGCTCACGGCGCTGGTGATTTTCGGCCTGTGGGTCACCCAGCCGGCCGCCAAGGGCGCGGCCGCCGGGCAGCGGCCCCCGGGCGGCCTCCTCAGCAAGGGCTTCCTGATCGGGCTTGCGACCGTGATCGGCTTTGCGCTCTCCAACGTCTGCCGCGGCTACGCGATGCGCACCTGGAACGAGGCCGTGTTCGGGACCATCATCGCCTCCGTCGTGGCGCTCGCCTGCCAGCTCGCCACGTCGCGCGACTGGGGCGAGTCCTGTCGCGGCATCGCAAAGGCCGACCGCAAGGGCATCGCCCTGTATGTGGCCTGCGGCGTCGCCACGGCCTCGGGCGCTATGTTCCTCGTCTCGGCCATGCAGTACATGGAGATCGCTCTGGCGACCCTTGTCACGCACACCACGCCGCTGCTGATCTTCCCGGTGAGCCTCTTTTTCTTCAAGAACCGCGAAGGCCTCACCGGGCGCACCGGCGCGGGCGCCGCGATGGTGCTGGCGGGGATCGCGCTGCTCGCGGTGCGTTAAGCTCGGGGATGGCAAAAAAGACGCTTCGTCCCATCCTCGTCGAATGGATCGGCACCACGCTGGTCGTTGCGTCGCTGGCCGCGCTGGCGGCGGGGTTCGGCTGGTTCTGGCGGCTCGACCAGACGCTCTATGACGGGGCCCTCGTCCTGCGCCACCGGCCCGCCCCGGAGGACATCGTCATCGTGGCCATCGACCAGCAGAGCCTCGACCAGGTGGGTCGCTGGCCGTGGCGCCGGGCGATCCACGCCACGCTGCTCGAGCGGCTGACCCAGGCCGGGGTACGCGGGGTGGCGATGGACATCCTGCTTGCCGAGCCGGACCGCGCCGATCCGCTCGGGGACGAGGTACTGGCGAAGGCGATCGCGAACAGCGGCAAGGTGGTGCTGCCCGTGATCATGGAAGCCTCGAAATCCGGGCAGCTGCGCGAGGTAGCGCCGGCGCCGGCGTTTGCAGCCGCTGCCGCAGGCGTGGGCCACGTGCACATCGAGCTCGACGCTGACGGAATCGCGCGCAGCCTCTATCTTTCGGAAGGCCTGGCCGGCGGCGCACGCCGCTACCTGCATCTTGCCGCAGCACTGGGCGCGCTCGACGCCGGGACGCCGGCCGGGAGCCTGCCCGGGGTGCGCCGACCGACCGAGACGGAGGCGCAACGCGATTCGGGGTCGAGCCGATGGCTGCGGGACAACTGGGTCCACATCGGCTTTCTCGGCGCCCCGGGGCATTTCCGCAGCGTTTCGTACGCCGATGTGCTGCGCGGCGCGGTCCCGAAAGAGGCGCTCGCCGGCAAGTTCGTGTTCGTGGGCGCAACCGCTGCAGGAATGATGGACTCCTATCCGACCCCGGTGTCCGGGTTCGGCCGCTCGATGCCAGGCGTGGAGCTCTCGGCCAATGTGCTGGCGAACCTGCGCGGCGGCGGGTTCATCTCGGTGGCGCCGGTGGCGCTGCAGGTGGCAGTCTCGACCCTGCTGGTGCTCGCGCTGCTCGTGGCCTACCTGCGTCTCTCGGCGCGGCGAGCGCTGCTGGTGACGGTGCTGGCGATGGCCGGCGTGTTCGGTGCGGCCTTGCTGCTCCTGTATGCGACGGGCTGGTGGTTTGCGCCCTCGG
>JANNWA010000290.1:0-3401 GCA_031408275.1 Pseudomonadota bacterium | reverse complement strand
CAGGTCCGCCGCGCCGCCCGGCGGGAAAGGCACAAAAATATGCACCGGTTTCGAGGGGAAGGTTTGCGCGTTTGCGGCCGCCGTCAGGCTTGCGACCAGGACGGCAACGAAACTGCGAAACAGGATACTCATCGTACGGCGCTCCGGGAAGAATGTGGCAGTGCGCAAAGCGTAGCGCAGACCAGATATCCTGTCAGGGACTATCGAGGAAGAAGACACCATGGATCTCATCATCCGGAACGCACGGCTTTCCGATCATCCGGCCGATCACCCGCCGCTCGACATCGGCATCGAAAACGGGCGCATCGCCGCCATCGGGCCGAACCTAGCCGCGCAGGGCAAGGTCTACGATGCCGGCGGGCGGCTCGCCTGCCCGGGCCTGGTCGAAACCCATATCCACATAGACAAATCGCGCATCGTCGACCGCTGCGCGCCGCAGGAACGCGCCACCTACTCCCCCGTCAAGGGCGTGGCGCCGATCAAGGACACGATGACCTATGAGGACACTTACCAGCGCGCCGAGCGCACCCTGCAGGAGTGCATCCTGCACGGTGCCACGCGCATGCGCACCCAGGTCGAAGTCGACCCCGGCATAGGCATGCGCGGATTCGAAGCTGTCGAAGCGCTCGCCAGGGACTACAAATGGGCGATCGACCTCGAGATGTGCGTGTTCCCGCAGGAAGGCCTGACAAACTATCCCGGTACTGACGAGCTGCTGGTCGAGAGCCTCAAGCGCGGCGCGCGCGTCCTCGGCGGCGCACCGCGCTACGACACCGACGGCCCGGCGCAGATCGACCGCATCTTCGAACTCGCGCGCGAGTACGACACCGACATCGACATCCACCTCGACGTGGGCCCCACGCCCGACGGCATGTACATCCACCAGGTGCGCGAACTCACCGAGAAGTACAAGCGTGGCGGGCGGGTGGTGGTCGGCCACATGGCCAAACTCTCCCTGCTGCCTCCGGAAGAAGTGGCGAAGATCGCCAAGGGGCTCGCCGACGCGGGCGTTGCGGTCACCGTGCTGCCGGCCACGGACCTGTTCCTGATGGGCCGCAACCGGGACCACAGCGTGGTGCGCGGCGTGGCGGACGCGAACCACCTGTGCGCGCACGGCGTGAACTGCTCGCTCTCGTCCAACAACATCCTCAACCCGGCCACGCCTTTGGGCGATTGTTCGCTGGTGCGCATGGCTAACCTGTACGCCAACGTAGTGCAACTCGACCGTCCGGAGCAACTCACCGAGTGCTTCGACATGCTCACCTGGCGCTCTGCCCGCCTGCTGAACCTCAAGGACTACGGCTTCAAGATCGGCAACCCGGGCGACGCGGTGATCCTGAATGCAGAGTCCCCCAAACAGGCGATCGCCGAGATCGCCCAGCCACTGGCTGCGTTCAAGAACGGGAAGCAGACCGTGCGCTGGGATGCGCCGGTGTTGTTGCGTCCTGCGATCTGAGCTGAGACTTTGAGTTGACGAGTCGGGGACATGGGTGAAGATGAAGCGGGAAATAGACGCAGCCGCGCACAGCCTGGCGCGAAATGCCTAGGGTCGCGAATTCGATCACCCGCTCGGCACCGTTCTCGCGGCTTGTGTGTGCCCAGGTTTGACGCTATAGTTGTTAAACAATTGTTGAACACTTGGTGAAAACATGCTTGGCATCCGACTGGAACGTCAACTCGAGGCTCGGCTGGAGGCGCTTGCCGAGCGCTCAGGCAAGCCAAAGAGTTACCACGCCCGTGAAGCGATTCGACGTTATTTGCTGACTGACGAAAGCGAAGCGAGGCGCCAGTCGATATCGGCGAGTGCGGCGGCAGACGACGAATTCGAGAGCGACACGCGCGGTTGGAGCAAATAGCGCATGGCCTCCCGCGGAGGCGGCGAGAGCGGCGAAAGCAAGCCATCGCTCGAAATCAGCCGCGGCGATTTCGTGCTCGTGGTCAGCGTCGGCGATTACGGCAAGCCACGCCCCGCACTTGTGGTGCAGTCGGATTTGTTCAACGGCACCCACCACAGCGTGACTATTTGCCTCGTCACCAGCACGCTAGTGGATGCGCCGCTGTTTCGCGTCCCCATTCGGCCCCTGAAGCGAAACGGCCTTACTGTGAATTCGCATGTCATGGTCGACAAAGTGCAGACAGCGAGGCGCGATCGCATCAGGCGCGTGATTGGTTCAGCGAGTCAAGCCGAAATGGTCGCGGTTGATATCGCACTGCGTGCCTGGTTGGCGCTTGACTGATGCGGTTGCCGTGCTCGTCTATCGCCACCGTCAGCGCGGGGAGTGATCGTCCCGAAGCCGATACGGGCGCAACTGGACCCTGCTATTCGATAGCCCGATCGGCGCCCAGCAGCGCGGCGGCGGGGTATACGTCGCCCATCTGCGCGGCCAGGCCGCCCGAGGACACCGATCCGCCGGAACTGACATAGGGCGGCACGCCGATGACACCGGCCTGCACCTCGATATTGGCCATGCACCCCGGCAGAAGGGTGGCGCAAACGGCAAGAAGAAAAATTCTTTTCATGAGCTAGTCCCGCGCCGCGCGGCGCAGGCGATCAAGCACCGCCTGCCACTCCGGCACGGCGGGTGGGGACTCGATCAGCATCATCGCGCAGCCGGCCGCATCGAGTTCGCGCAGCGCGGCGTAGAGCTTTTGCGCGTAGGCCGCGGGGTCGCGCGGCATGCGCAGCCAGAAATCCACACGATCGTCGGGCGGGCCAAATGCGAGCACGGCGGCATCCCTGCCGCGCCGCGCGATCTCGGCGTCCAACGCATCGGGGGACACCAGCCGCGCCGGGGTGCGCGGCGCGTAGTGGGCCGCGAGGCTCCCCGACACCCGCGGCGCTTCGGCATCGGGCAGTGCGACCGGCGCGCCAAGCGCGCCCTCGAGTTCCGCCCTCGAAATCCCGCCCGGGCGCAGCAGCACAGGCGTGCCGCGCGACAGGTCGATGATGGTCGATTCGATCCCCACGCCGCAGGCGCCGCCGTCGAGCACCATGTCGACGTCCGTCCCCAGGTCTTCGCGCACGTGCTGCGCCGTGGTGGGCGAGACGCGACCGAAGCGGTTGGCGGAGGGCGCGGCCAGCCCGCCACCGAAGGCGGCGATCACCTCGCGCGCCAGCGGATGCACGGGGACGCGCAGGCCCACGGTGTCCTGCCCGCCGGTGACGAAATCGCCCACGTGCGCCGCTCGCTTCAGGACCAGCGTTAGCGGCCCGGGCCAGAATTTCGCGGCAAGCTTGCGTGCCGCATCGGGCACATCGCGCGCCCACGTGAATGCCCGTTCCGCGTCCGCGAAATGCACGATGACGGGATGATCCCCCGGCCGGCCCTTGACCGCATACAGGCGCGCCATCGCGGCGGCGTTCGAGGCGTCCGCCCCGAGGCCGTAGACGGTTTCGGTGG
>JANNWA010000289.1:0-16027 GCA_031408275.1 Pseudomonadota bacterium | reverse complement strand
TTCGTGCTGCTGCTGGGCGGGCTCGGCCTCCTGCACGTCATTCCCCTGTCGAGCACGAATTACGAACGGCTCCTGTCCGAGGCGCTGGGCGGACGCCCGGTCAAGATCGGGGCGGTGCACCTTTCGGTGATCACCGGCGTGGAGCTCCGGCTGGACGGCGTGTCGATCGGGGATGGCGTGCGGGCGGCCACAGTGCGTGCGGCTCCACAGTTCGGGACACTCTTTTCAGACAAAAAAGCCTTCAACCTGGTTGCGGTCGAGGGGCTGGTGCTCCCGCAGGACGAACTCGGCGGGGCCATTCTGGGCGGCCTGAAGGGCGACAACCTGACCGTCGCCCACCTGACTGCCACCAAAGCCAAGTTCTCCGGTCCAGTTGCCTTGCCGGACCTGGACCTGGACATTGCGTTCGGCCCGAACGGCGCGGTGCAGTCGGTAGGCCTGAAGTCCGCGGAAAGCAAACTCACCGGGCGCATCCAGCCGCAGGCCGGCGGGGCGAGCGTCGAACTCAACGCCGGGACGCTCGCCGTTCCGTTCGTTCCCGGCATGACCCTTTCGGATTTCGGCATGAAAGGCGTGGCGACCGCCCAGGAGCTCAATGTGAGCGCGTGGGACGGAAAGGTGCTGGATGGTGTCCTCTCCGGCACGGCCCGCATCCGCTGGGGAGCGCGCTGGAGCGTCGAAGGCGAGATGCGCGTGAAGCAGATCAACGCGAGCGTATTCGCGCCCGCGCTGATGTCGGACGGCAAGGCGGATGCGCAGGGCAGCTTCTCGATGAGCGGCGCCGCACCCGACAAGCTAGGTGCCGAGGCGCGCATGGAAGGCAGGTTCACGGTGACCAAGGGCGTGCTCGGCAGTTTCGACCTCGCGCGCGCATTGCAGCCGACGGCCAGCCTGGCCTCGGGGCGGACCCTGTTCTCGGAACTCTCGGGCGCGGGCACCTACGCCAAGGGCGCGGTCCAGTTGCGCGACATGAAACTCACGGCGGGGTTGCTTTCGGGCAACGGTGCCATGGACATCGATGCCGCAGGACGCATCTCGGGCCAGGCGAGCGCGGTGCTGGGTCCGCAACGCGGGTCGGTCACGCTCTCCGGCACGGCCAAGGAGCCGAAGATCAGCAAGTGACCCGCGAGCGCCGGGTGAGGGGAAGTCCCGAGCGGGTATAATTCAGCTTTACCGGCCTCCGCCCGCGATGTCCACGATTCTCAAGCTGCGCGGCGCAAGTGCGCTCTCGGATTTCCGTCTCGCCAAGCTCCTCCCGCAACTCCAGGCCGTCCATCCCGGCGTAGGGGGCATCGCCGCCGAGTTCCGTCATTTCGTCGAAACGTCCGTAGCGCTGGATTTGGCCCAGGAAGGGCTGCTCGAGCGGTTGCTGACCTACGGCACGCCGCTGCGCGGCAACTTCGCCAAGGAGCGCTTTTTCCTCGTCGTGCCGCGCATCGGCACGATCTCCCCCTGGTCGTCGAAGGCCACCGACATCGCACGCCAGTGCGGCCTGCCGGTGGTCCGCCGCATCGAGCGCGGCACCGCGTACTACCTCAAGGTCGCAGGCAAGTTGTCCGGGTCGCAGGAGCAGGCGCTGGCAGCGCTGCTGCATGACCGCATGACCGAATCGGTGCTCGACTCGGAAGAGGGTGCCGCCGCGCTGTTCTCGCACGTGCCGCCGCGCCCGCTGGGCACGATCGCGCTCGGCAGCGACCCGCGCGCCGCACTGTCCGGCGCGAACTCAAAGCTCGGTCTTGCACTGTCCGGGGATGAGATCGACTACCTCGCGCGCGCCTACGCGGCGCTCGGCCGCGATCCCACCGATGCCGAGCTGACGATGTTCGCGCAGGCCAACTCGGAGCATTGCCGGCACAAGATCTTCAACGCCGACTGGATCGTCGACGGCGAGAAGAAGGACCAGTCCCTGTTCGGCATGATCAAGCACACCCATGCCTCGAACCCGCAGGGGACGGTCCTGGCCTACACGGACAACGCGGCGATCATGGAAGGCCGCCTGGCGCAAAGGTTCTACCCGGACGGCGGCACCCTTTACGCGCCGCATGCCGAACTCACGCACACGGTGATGAAGTGCGAGACGCACAACCACCCGACCGCGATCTCGCCGTTTCCCGGCGCGGCGACTGGCGCGGGCGGGGAGATCCGCGACGAGGGCGCCACCGGCCGCGGCGCCAAGCCCAAGGCGGGGCTCGCCGGGTTTTCGGTGTCGAACCTGCGCATCCCGGGCGCGGTGCAGCCCTGGGAGGAGGCGGACTACGGCCGCCCGAACCGCATCGTCTCCGCGCTCGACATCATGATCGAGGGCCCGATCGGCGCGGCGGCCTTCAACAACGAATTCGGCCGCCCGAACCTGGCCGGCTATTTCCGCTCTTTCGAGCAGGAAGTGGGCGGCGTGCAGCGCGGTTACCACAAGCCCATCATGCTCGCGGGCGGCATCGGCAACATCGCGGACGCGCAATCGGCGAAGTGCGGATTGCCCGAAGGCACGCTTCTCATCCAGCTCGGCGGGCCGGGCATGCTGATCGGCATGGGCGGCGGCGCGGCCTCCAGCATGGGCTCGGGCGCGAACACCGAAGACCTCGATTTCGATTCCGTGCAGCGCGGCAACGCCGAGATCCAGCGCCGAGCGCAGGAAGTGGTCGACCGGTGCTGGCAGCTGGGCGCGGACAACCCCGTGTTGTCCATCCACGACGTGGGCGCGGGCGGCCTGTCGAATGCCATGCCCGAACTCGCGCATGGCGCGGGCCGCGGCGCGCGCTTCGACCTGCGCGCGATTCCCTCCGAGGACAGCGGCATGTCGCCGCGAGAGATCTGGTGCAACGAGGCGCAGGAGCGCTACGTGCTCGGCATCGCCCCGCAGAGCCTAGAGCGCTTCCGCGCGCTGTGCGAGCGCGAGCGGTGTCCCTTCGCCGTGCTCGGCACTGCGACCGCCGCAGGGCAACTGGTGGTCGCCGACCCGCAGCTCGGTGGCACGCCTGTTGACCTCGCGATGGAGACGCTGCTCGGCAAGCCGCCCAAGATGCTGCGCGACGTGAAACGCATTGCGCGCACTCTGAAGCCCTTCGAAACCGGCCGCATCGATCTCAAGGACGCGGCCTACCGCGTGCTGCGCCATCCTTCGGTCGCGGACAAGACTTTCCTCATCTCGATTGGCGACCGCACGGTCGGTGGGCTGTGCTCGCGCGACCCGTTCGTGGGGCCGTGGCAGGTTCCGGTGGCCGATTGCGCGGTGACGCTGCTCGATTTCGAGGGCTACGCGGGCGAGGCGTATTCGATCGGCGAGCGCACGCCCCTCGCGCTGATCGACGGGCCGGTATCCGGGCGCATGGCGGTGGGCGAAGCGCTGACCAACCTTGCGGCGGCGCGTGTCGACTCGCTCGATCGGGTCAAGCTTTCGGCCAACTGGATGGCCGCCGCGGGATACCCCGGCGAGGATGCGGCCCTGTTCGACACCGTCAGGGCCGTGGCGATGGACCTGTGCCCGGCGCTCGGCGTAGCCATTCCCGTGGGCAAGGATTCGCTCTCGATGCGCACGGGCTGGACCGAGCGCGGCGTGCAAAGGGAAGTCGTCTCGCCGCTTTCACTGATCGTCACGGCGTTCGCCCCCGTAAGCGACGCGCGCGGCACGCTGACGCCGCGCCTGCGCACCGACGCAGGGGATACCGAGTTGCTTCTGCTGGACCTCGGCGGCGGCAGGAATCGCCTGGGCGGCAGCATCCTTGCGCAGGTCCACAATGAATTCGGCACCGAAGCCCCGGACCTCGACGAGCCGGCACGCCTCGCGGGGTTCTTCCGCGCGGTGCAGAAGCTCGCGCGCGAGGGACTGGTCCTCGCCTACCACGACCGTTCCGACGGAGGGCTGTTCGCCACGCTGTGCGAGATGGCCTTCGCCGGCCGTTGCGGCATCACGGTCAGCCTCGATGCCCTTGCATTCGACGCCTGGACCGAGGACGTCGACGGCTTCAGGCGCAATGGCGAAGAGCAGCTCGCCGGCCGCGTGCGCGATCGCGCGCTGGCCGCGTTGTTCGCCGAGGAACTCGGCGCGGTGCTGCAGATCGGCGCGGCAGACCGGCAGAAGGCGATGGATATCCTGCGGGCGGAAGGCGTGCACCCTTTCGCGAGCCTCATCGGTTTTACCAACGACAAGGACGAGATCCGCTTCACGCGCAATGCAAAGCAGGTGTTCGCGGAAAAGCGCGTCGACCTGCAGCGTGCCTGGTCAGAGACCACATGGCGCCTGCAGGCGATGCGCGACAACCCGGAGTGCGCAAAGGAGGAGTACGACCGGATCCTCGATGCATCGGACCCAGGCCTGTCGGTCACGCTGCCCTACGACCCGGCCGAAGACATTGCCGCGCCGTACATTGCCACGGGTGCCCGCCCAAGAGTGGCGATCCTGCGCGAGCAGGGCGTGAACGGGCAGGTGGAGATGGCCGCGGCCTTCCACCGGGCCGGGTTCGACGCCCTGGACGTGCACATGAGCGACGTCATCGCCGGCCGAGCGAGCCTCGCCGGATTCGCGGGATTTGCCGCGTGCGGCGGGTTCTCGTACGGAGACGTACTCGGCGGGGGGCAGGGCTGGGCCAAGTCGATCCTGTTCAACCCGCGCGCGCGCGACGATTTCGAAGCTTTCTTCCGCCGCGCCAATACCTTTGCGCTCGGCGTCTGCAACGGCTGCCAGATGATGAGCGCGCTGAAAGGATTGATCCCCGGCGCCGCGCAGTGGCCCGCGTTCCTGCGCAACCGCTCGGAGCAGTTCGAGGCGCGCTTCGTCGAGGTCGAGGTCACCAAAAGCCCGTCGCTCTTTTTCGAAGGCATGGAAGGCAGCCGCATGCCGATTGCGCTCGCGCACGGCGAAGGGCGCGCGGTGTTCGATGCGCCTGAGCACATGAAAAGCGCGCTGGTGGCGATGCGTTTCGTCGACCATCGCGGCAAGGTGGCCGAAACCTACCCGCAGAATCCCAACGGCTCGCCACAGGGCATCACCGGCCTCACCACGGCCGACGGCCGCTTCACGGTCGTGATGCCGCACCCGGAGCGCGTGTTCCGCTCGGTGCAGATGTCATGGGCACCCGACGGCGCGGGCGAGGATTCGCCCTGGATGCGCATGTTCCGCAACTGCCGCCGCAAGGTCGGCTGAGCGCGGTCCGTACATGAAGAAGGAGCCCGTCGACGCGCTGCTCGGCAGGCTCGCGGCCGACCACGGGCAGGACACGGTCGACGCGCTGGTGCGCATGATCGCCTGGGTCCGCCCGGCGCGGGCGGACGATGCCCAGTCCGCCATGCGCCGCATCGAGGAACTGTCCGCCGCACTTCGTGAGCGCACCGAGCTGCGCGACCTGATCCGGGCGCGCATCGGCGACTGGTTCTCGGCCGCACGCCAGGTGTCTCTCTATACCGAGGTCGGCATCCTTTCCACACAAGGCTTCAGGGCCGAGCTCGGCCGCCGTTGCTACGAGCACGTGCTGCCCGCGGTGGCCGATCGCGAGGACCTCAAGGATGCACTTGCGCTGGTCTTCGACAAACCCTCGGATGCCCTCTGGGTGGCGGCGGTCGAGCACGCTACCTGGCTGCGGCTGTTCGAAGCGCTGGACCTGTTCGGCGATCCCGAGCGGGTAGCCCGCGCCGAGCCGGGCAGCAGCACGCGGGCCGTGTCGCGTGGCGGGCTGGTCGATTCGATCGAGGTGCTGTCGCTGCGCCTGGCCGCGCAGGGGCTCGAACCGGAGCTGCTGCGCATCGACCCGGCGCTGGGCCGGTTCGGGTCCCCGTACGTCGCCCAGCAGCGGGAGCTCGCGGTGTTCCTCGAGCGCTTCAATGCCTGGGTCTACGACCGCACAGCGACCTACTACGACGACAAGCATGCGCGCGTGCTGCTCGACCAGTGCGCGTCGGCCACGGCGCGCGTACGCTCGATTGCGGTCCGCCGCGGCACCAGCGTTGAGCTGACTTACTCGCTGGTGCGCATGGACCAGATGGTGCGGCGGCTGGGGGAATTGCTTGCGCAGCTCGATCCGGCCGACCCGCTGGCGCGGCGCGGTGCTGCGCTCGCTCTGCTGCAGGAACTCCTGTTCGCCAATACACGGAGGAACAGCCTGGCCGGCCTGTGGCAGGACAACATCGGCCTGCTCGCGCGCCGCGTGACCGAGAACGCGAGCCGGGCCGGCGAGCACTACGTGAGCAACACGCGCGCCGAGTGGATGTCCATGCTGCGCACGGCGATGGGGGCGGGCGTGATCGTCGGTTTCATGGCGCTGGCCAAGGTGTGGGCCAAGGACCTGCATGCCCCGCCGCTGGTCGAGACGTTCATCGTCTGCATGGAGTACGCGATCGGGTTCGTGCTGATCCACATGCTGCACCTGACGCTGGCCACCAAACAGCCCGCCATGACCGCGGCCACCATCGCCGCCACGGTGGAAGAGGCCATCCAGTCGCGCCCGCGGGGACGGCAGGACGTGACCGCGCTGGCGGAACTCATCGTGCGGGTGGTGCGCACCCAGTTCATCGCAGTCGTGGGCAACGTGTCGGTTGCGATCCCCGTGGCTTTCCTGATCGGCTGGGCCATGCTGCTGGCGCAGGGAACGCCGCTGCTGGGCCAGGACAAGGCTGCGCACGTATTCGTCGAGATGCAGCCTTTTGCGGGCCATGCGGTGTTTCATGCGGCATTGGCCGGCATGTGGCTGTTCGTGGCCGGGCTGGTCTCGGGCTATTACGACAACCGGTGCGCCTACCTCGACATCCCGGGGCGGCTGCGGGGCCACCCGTGGCTTCGGGCCGTCCTGCCCGTGCGCTGGCGCGAGCGCCTCGCCGACTACGTTGACGGCAACCTGGGCGCGCTGGCGGGCAATGTCAGCCTGGGGTTCCTGCTCGGCCTTACCGGGTTCTTCGGGTTCCTGCTCGGCCTGCCGCTCGACGTGCGCCACGTAACGCTGTCCTCGGCCAACGTCGGCCTCGCGCTGGCTTCGGGGTCCGTGCCGGCCGGTTTCTTTGCGGCCACGCTGGCCTTTGTCGCGATCGTCGGCGCGGTCAACCTGCTGGTAAGCTTCGCGCTGGCGCTGTACGTGGCGCTGAAGGCGCGCGGCGCGAGCCTTTCCCGGATCGGGCCGCTTGCCGCGGCGCTGCTGGGGATCGCCCGCGCGAGGCCGCTGGAGTTTTTCTTCCCACCCCGCGACATTCCCAACCCACCAACCACCAAGGAGACCCCCAATGAGCGCGATCGTCCGGCATGAATCCAAAGGCATCCTCAGCAGCGCCGTCGAGTACGGCGACACCGTTTACCTCGCCGGCATCACCGCCGACGACCAGTCGCAGGACGCCAAGGGCCAGGCCGCGCAGATCCTCGCGACCATCGATCGCCTGCTCGGCGTGTGCGGCTCGAACAAGTCCAAGGTCCTGACCGCGACGATCTGGGTGAGCGACATCCGCAACCGCCCGCTGATGAACGAGGCCTGGAACGCGTGGACCGAAGGCAAGAACCTGCCGGCGCGCGCCTGCATCGAGTCCAAGATGGCGGACCCGAAGTGCCTGGTGGAGATCCAGGTTGTGGCGGCCAAGTAGGCTCCGGTCCGGCGGGAGGGCGCGTGGCGGGCTTGAAAAAGATCCTGGTCGTCGAGGACGACGCCACCATGCGCCAGCTGCTGCTCCTGCACCTGACGAGCGCCGGCTATGCCGTGCGCACCGCCTCCAACGGCATTGATGCGGGACACGCCATCCTCGAAGACGCGCCCGATCTACTCATCACTGACGTAAACATGCCGCACATGGACGGGTTCGAGCTCGTGGCCGCGATCCGGGAGGATCCGGCGCTGCGCGACCTCCCGGTCATCTTCCTCACGATCGAAGGCGATTCGTTCGAGCGCGGCGCGAGCCTGGGCGCGGTCGAGTACCTCGCCAAGCCGATCCGCGTCGAGGCCCTGCTGCAGAAGGTGGCGCGCCACCTTCCCCCGGGCGTGGCATGAAGCTCGGCCCGGAGGATCTCGGCACGGTTTCCGAAACCACGCTGCAGCACTACGAGCAGCGGGCGGAGCAGTTCTGGGAGGGCACGCGCGGCCACGACGTGAGCCAGAACATCGCTGCGCTCTTGCGGCACATCGACACCGCGCAGCCTTGCACCATCCTCGACTTCGGCTGCGGCCCGGGGCGCGACCTCGCGGCTTTCGCCGCGCTCGGGCATGTTGCGATCGGCCTCGACGGGGCGGAGCGCTTTGTGGCGATGGCGCGCGAGCACAGCGCGTGCGAGGTCTGGCGGCAGGACTTCCTGAAGCTCGAATTGCCGCCCGCGCGGTTCGATGGCGTCTACGCGAACGCTTCGCTCTTCCATGTGCCGACGCAGGAGCTGCCGCGCGTGCTGCGGGAGCTTTGCGCAACGCTCAAACCGGGGGGCGTGCTGTTCACTTCCAACCCGCGCGGCGCGAACGAGGAGGGCTGGAACAAGGGGCGTTTCGGCGCCTACCACGACATCGAAGCGTGGCGCCGCCATGTGACGGCCGCGGGATTCACCGAACTCGAACACTATTACCGGCCCGCCGGGCTGCCGCTGGAGCAGCAGCCATGGCTCGCGAGCGTGTGGCGCCGGTAGAATCGGAATTTTCCACGAGAGGTACACGATGCTTCACGAACTGCGGATCTACAAATGCATGCCCGGCCGCCTGCCGGACCTCAACAAGCGCTTCGAGACCGTCACGCTCAAGCTGTGGGAGAAGCACGGCTTTCGCCCGGTCGCGTTCTGGACCGTGCGCATCGGCCCGAGCAACCAGGACCTCTACTACCTGCTCGAGTGGAAAGACCTCGCCGAGCGCGAGCGCGTCTGGGACGCCTTCGCGACCGATCCAGAGTGGATCAAGGCGCGCACCGAAACCGAGAAGAACGGCCCCATCGTCGCCAACATCGAGAACATGATCCTGTCGCCCACGGCCTACTCGAAGTTGAGGTAACCGGGCCGTAATCAGGAAGATTACTATATGTAAAGCGCCACTGGGAGCGGTTCTCCTGTCAGTTTGCGTACCGATATCGGTACAATTCAGGCGCCCAGGCCCTTGTTTGGGTTGATCAGGAATTTCTCGCCCGTCGAGCGCTTGTTGTACACGGCGATCTCCTCCAGCGACAGCGCTTCTGTCAGGGAGATTTCCTTGGTGTAGTGGCTGGCGAAGGTCGTCTTCAGTTCTGCGGCCACCCGCTCGCGCAGCTTCTGCTGGCCGTCGCGCCCGATCTTCTGCAGGAACGGCGTGAGGTACCAAGCGCCCACGCCCCAGGCCATGCCGTAGCTGCGGGTAAGGGTGCTGGGGCCGGTATCCAGGTTGCCGTAGATGTAGACCTGCTTGTGGACGGCGGACCCGTAGCGGCTGTACTCCTTGGCCGTCCGGTTGGCCGCGGTCTCCATGCAGGCGAGGATCTGCCCGGCGAGCGGGCCGCCCCCGATTGCGTCGAAGGCGATCGTCGCGCCCGTGGCGACCAGGGCTTCGGTCAGGTCCTCGAGGAAGGTCGGGGCGCCGGTGTTGCAGACATAAGCCGCGCCTTGTCCCTTCAGCAGGTCCGCCTGCGACTGGGAGCGCACGATGCTGACGAGGCCGACCTGGTCCGCGATGCAGATCCGGTTGAGCATCTGGCCTAGGTTGGACGCCGCCGCCGTGTGCACCAGCGCCTTGTGACCCTCCGTGCGCATGGTCTCGACCATGCCCTGCGAAGTGAGCGGATTGACAAAGCAGGAGGCGGCGTCCCTGGCAGCGGTTCCCGCCGGCAGAACGAGGCACACCTTGGCCTTTACCGAGCGGTACTGCGCGTACATCGCGCCGCCCAGGACAGCCACCGTCCTGCCCATCAGGGCCTGAGCTTCGGCGGACTCCCCGGCCGCCACGACCACCCCCGCGCCCTCGTTGCCGACCGGCATGGGTTGGTCCAGGCGGCTGGCCATGCCGCGCATGCGTTCCTTCGGGATGTCCGCGGTGATTACGGGACGCTCCAGAGTGCCCGCCTGGCGAGCAGTGCCCATGTCAGCGGCGCCGAAGAGGAGTCCTAGGTCGGACGGGTTGAGCGGCGTGCCCTCGATGCGCACGATCACCTCGTCCGGCTTCGGGGCCGGCACCGGGATGCTCGCAAGCGAGAGTTCGAGTTCGCCGGATTTTTTCACCAACGAGCGAAGCTGGAGCGACGTGATTTCGTTCATGCGGATTTACTCCTGTAGTAAATAAAAAAGGCGCCCGTGGGCGCCTTTTTGTGCAGCCTCTCGGCCGCGCTTGCGGTCAGTCCTTCTCGCCGCCGAAGATGCCCAGCAGGCTCAGCAGGTTGGCGAACACGTTGTACACGGAGAGGTAGATCCCCAGCGTCGCCGTGATGTAGTTGGTCTCGCCGCCATCGAGGATGCGCTTGACGTCGTACAGGATGAAGGCAGAGAAGATCGCGATCGCGATCACCGAGATGGCGATCATCATGGCCGGGATCTGCAGGAAGATGTTCGCGGCCGAGGCCAGCAGCAGCAGGATCACGCCGGCGAAGAGGAACTTGCCCATGCCGGTGAGATCCTTCTTGATCGTCGAGGCGAGCGTAGCCATGGCGAAGAAGATGATCGACGTGCCGCCGAACGCGTAGGCGATCAGGCTGCCGCCGTTCTTGAAGCCCAGGACCGGCACCAGCAGGCGCGAGAGCATCAGGCCCATGAAGAACGTGAACGCGAGCAGCAGCACCACGCCCATGGGCGAGTTCTTGGTTTTCTCGATGCCGTAGAAGAACCCGAACGCGATGCCGAGAAACACCATGAACCCGATGAACGGGCTGCCGGCGAAGAACGAGAAGTTCATCTGAATGCCGATGACCGCGCCCAGGACCGTGGGCAACATGGACAAGGCGAGCAGCAGGTACGTGTTGCGCAGGACCTTTTGCGCGTCCGAAGTAACGGCGGGGGCGGGCGCGGTGTCCCAAGTGGGCGCGCCGCGGCCAAAGCTGCTGTCGTTGTTCGGGACGGGTTTGAGATCGGGTTGCATGCTTCCCTCCTGTGGGAATCGACGTTTTTGCCGTGCGCACAATGCGCACCGGGATAAGACTACCAAAACCCGGTTAAGTTTCAAACCGCAAATTCGTTACGGATCATTGCATTGCGATTGTGAATGGATCGCCCGGCGAGGTTAAAATGCGGCCCATGGCGTCGAATGCAAGGGAAGGGTGGCAGAGTGGTCGATTGCACCGGTCTTGAAAACCGGCAAGGCGCAAGCCTTCGTGGGTTCGAATCCCACCCCTTCCGCCACCCGCCACGCGGGCGCGCCCTGCGCTTTTGCCTGGCGGCGCTGTGGTTGCTGGCCAGCATCCCGGCGCAGGCCGCCTGGCTGAAGATGGGCGAGGTGGCCGACGCCATCCTCTATATCGACCCCGATACGATCCGCTCCGAGGGTGGCTTTACCAAGGTCCAGACGCTGGACGACCTCAAGGTGGCGGGCCGCGGCGGGGAGATTTCGCTCGGGTTCCTGCGCGAGTTCGACTGCAAGGCGGCCCGCGTGCGTGTCATCGACGCCGCCGCTTACTCCGGGCCGATGGGATCCGGACAGCTGCTGGGCAGCGAAAGCGGGGGGCGTTGGAACGACGTGGTCCCGGGCACCACGGGCGAGGACATCCTGAAGTTCGTCTGCGGACGTTAGCGTCACCCCGGGGATCCGTGCGATACCGCACTGAACGGCCCGCCCGTTCTGCGTAAATTCCGTTCGACTGCCCGCGCTTCAGCGCGAGGCGGCGAATTGAGTCGCTCGGAGGAGCCCCGATGAACGTGTCAAAATTGTCCGCTGCAATGATTGCCGGGTTCCTGCTGGGCGGTCCGGTGGCGGAGGCTATCGCCCAAAAGCCGGCGAGTCCGGACGCCGCTGCGCAAGCGGCCCGCACCTACCGGATCGTGAAGGGCGATACGCTCCTGCGGGTGGCGGCCAAGACCACCTACCCGGGTGTGAGCACGAGCCAGATGGCGCTTGCCCTCTATGAGGCCAACCCGGGCGCGTTCTTCCGCGGCAACGTCAACATCCTGATTGCGGGCCAGGTGCTCGCCGTTCCATCCCGTGAAACGGCCCTGGCGCTCGATGCGGCACAGGCCAGCGAGAAACTGCGCAAGCTGGCGAGCGCGCGAGCCGTGGCTCCGGCCGTGAAAGCAGTTCCGGCCCCTGCGCCTGCCGCTGTTCCCACACCGAAAGCCGCGAAGGTTCCGGCCGCGAAGCCGGGCAAGGCCGCCGAGCGCTTCCGCCAGGGGGAGGGATTCGAACGCAAAGGCGACCTGAAGGCGGCGATGGGCGCGTATACCGAATCGGCCGAAGCGGGGTATGGCCCGGCGCAGAAGAAGCTCGGCGACCTGTATGGGCAGGGGAATGCCTTCCTCACGCGTGACTACCAAACGTCGCTCAAGTGGTACCAGAAGGCGCGCGAGCAGGGCGTCGAGGTTCCCAAGCCGGCGACACTCCAGCCGACTGCACCGCGCTGATCCAGGCCGTGCCGGGCAGCTTCGGGCGTAGTTACTTCGCGAGCTTTTCGACCAGCGGGTTTACCGGCTGGATGGTCGATGTCTTGGGCATGTCGATAGTGTTGCCGGGCGGGACGCCGGGCGCGGGTTTTTGCGTGGCCGGCGCCTTGGTCGTGGCGAACGGCGCGCCCGTAGGCAGCGTCGTTACCCGGTCCGCGACCTCGCCCACCGGCTTCAGGCCGAGTTTCTCGCAGGGCGTGTTGCTGTAGGTCACCGATTGCCCGTCGAGGCACTTGTACATGGTTTGCGCCCCGGCCGTGCCGGGGCCGAGGAGTGCAAGTACTACTGCCAGGCATGCGCGCGAACAAAACATGGCCACCCCCCGGGATCCGATAGACGTTTCGCGCAATGTACGCCCGCCCGCGGTGCAGCGCAAAGGGCCGCTTTGCCGCAGGGCGATTATCATGGCGGCATGAATACCCTCATGCCCCTCGCAGAACAGGTCGCCGGCCTCCTCAAGAAACGCAAGGAGACGATCGCGGTCGCCGAATCCTCCACCGGCGGGCTGATTTCGGCTGCCCTGCTGGCGGTGCCCGGCGCCTCGGCGTACTTCCTCGGTGGCGCCGTCGTCTACACGCGCAGGGCGCGCGAGGTGCTGCTGCAGATTCCCAACGAGGCGGTCAAAGGCATGCGCTCGGCCTCCGAGCCGTACGCGCTATTGCTTGCGCGCACCGTGCGGGAGCGCTACGCCGCCAGTTGGGGGCTTTCCGAAACCGGCGCCACCGGGCCCACCGGCAACCGGTATGGGGACGCGGCTGGGCACTCGTGCCTCGCGGTGGCGGGCGCGGACGAGCAGGTCGTCACGCTCGAGACCGGCCAGGCCGACCGGGCGCTGAACATGCGCCTGTTTTCGGCCGAGGCATTGCGGATCCTCGTCGCTAAGTTGTCGCAATGAGGTCCCGGTGAGCGCTGCGGCGCTGGCAGTGCTGCGCGAAACGTTCGGCCATCCCGCGTTCCGCGGCCCGCAGGAAGAGATCGTGGATCACCTGGTGTCGGGCGGCGACGCACTCGTGCTGATGCCGACCGCGGGCGGCAAGTCGCTGTGCTACCAGGTGCCGACGCTGAAGCGCGAAGGCACGGGCGTGATCGTGTCCCCGCTGATCGCGCTGATGCAGGACCAGGTCGCGGCGATGCAGCTTGCCGGTGTGCGCGCCGCGTTCCTCAACTCGTCTCAGGACGCCGAGACGGCCCGCGGCGTGGAGAAAGCCCTGCGCGTGGGCGAGCTCGACTTGTTGTATGTCGCGCCCGAGCGCCTCACTACGCCGCGCTGCCTCGAGCTGCTCGCGTCGTGCAGGATCGCGCTGTTCGCGATCGACGAGGCGCACTGCGTGTCGCAGTGGGGTCACGATTTCCGCCCGGAGTACCTGCAGCTGTCGGTGCTGCACGAGCGCTTCCCGCAGGTGCCGCGCATCGCGCTCACCGCGACGGCCGATCCGCAGACGCGCGCCGAGATCGCGATGCGGCTGGCGCTGGACGATGCAAGGGTCTTCATCTCGAGCTTCGACCGGCCCAACATCCGCTACACCATCGTCGACAAGGCGGACCCGCGCGCCCAATTGCTTACCTTCATCCGTGACGAACATGCGGGCGAGGCGGGCATCGTGTATTGCCTGTCGCGCCGCAAAGTCGACGAGACGGCCGCATGGCTGGTCGGGAAGGGCGTCAACGCGTTGCCATATCACGCGGGCATGGAAAGCGCGACGCGCACCGCGCACCAGGCGCGCTTCCAGCGCGAAGAGGGCATCGTCATGGTGGCGACGATCGCGTTCGGCATGGGCATAGACAAGCCCGATGTGCGGTTCGTGGCGCATCTGGACCTGCCCAAGAGCATCGAGGGCTATTACCAGGAGACCGGGCGCGCGGGGCGCGACGGGCTGCCGGGGGACGCCTGGATGACGTACGGCCTCGCGGACCTCGTGCAGCAGCGCCGGCTGATCGAACTATCCGAGGCGAGCGAGGAATTCAAGCGCGTGTCGGGCGCCAAGCTCGATGCCCTGCTCGGCTTGTGCGAGACCGCCGGCTGCCGGCGCGTGCGCCTGCTGGGCTATTTCGGCGAAGACAGCCTGCCGTGCGGCAACTGCGACACCTGCCTCGAGCCGCCGGAAACCTGGGACGCGACCGAGGCCGCGAAGATGGCGCTCTCCGCCATCTACCGCACCGGGCAGCGGTTCGGCGCGGTGCATGTGGTGGACGTGCTGCGCGGAAAGGTAAGCGACCGGGTCAGCCGCTGGGACCACGACAAGCTGAGCGTGTTCGGCGTCGGCGCCGACCTCGACGAGGCGGCGTGGCGGGGCGTGTTCCGCCAGCTGGTGGCGCTGGGGTTTGCCGCCGTGGACCACGAGGCGCACGGCGCGCTGAAGCTCGCGGGCGCGAGCCGCGCAGTGCTGAAAGGCGAGTTGTCGGTGGAGATGCGCCGCGTGGTCGCGCGCCCCAAAAAGGCGCCGGCTGCGCGCGCCAGTGCCGCGGCAGCGCTGAGCGGGGAGGACAGCGAGCTTTTCGAGCGGCTCAAGGCGTGGCGGGGCGCCGAGGCGCGCAGCCAGTCGGTGCCGGCCTATGTGGTCCTGCATGACAGCACGCTCGCCGAGATTGCGCGGATCCGCCCGCGCAGCCTCGACGCGCTGGGCGGTGTGGGCGGAATCGGCGCAAAGAAGCTCGAGCGCTACGGCCCGGCGCTGCTCGGGCTCGTAGAGGGAAACTGAGGCAAAGCCCCTGAAAACATTGCGTAAAACAGGGTTTTTGGGCTAGAATTCCGGGCTTTTTCGGCCTTACCGGCCTGACCATTTTGACTGGATTTCCCGCATGGCCCTGATCGTCCAGAAATACGGCGGCACCTCCGTCGGCTCGGTTGCGCGCATCAAGAGCGTCGCGAGGCGTGTCGCCAAATGGCGCGCCGCCGGCCACGACGTGGTGGTCGTGGTCTCGGCCATGAGCGGCGAGACCAACCGCCTTCTCGGCATGGCGAAGGAAATCCAGGCCATCCCCGACCCGCGCGAACTCGACCAGGTGGCCGCCACCGGAGAGCAGGTGACGATCGGCCTCACCGCCATGGCGCTGCAGGCCATCGGCCAGAAGGCGAAGAGCTACACCGGCGGGCAGGTGCGCATCCTGACCGACGACGCTCACACCAAGGCGCGGATCGTCTCGATCGACGAGGACCGCATCCGCAAGGACCTTGCGGAGGGCAACGTCGTCGTCGTGGCGGGCTTCCAGGGCGTGGACGCCTCCGGCGCGATCACCACGCTGGGCCGCGGCGGCTCCGACACCACGGGCGTGGCGCTGGCCGCCGCCCTAAACGCGGACGAGTGCCAGATCTACACCGACGTGGACGGCGTGTACACGACCGACCCTCGCTTCGTGCCCGAGGCGCGCAGACTCAACTCCGTCACCTTCGAGGAGATGCTCGAGATGGCGAGCCTCGGCTCCAAGGTGCTGCAGATCCGTTCGGTGGAATTCGCCGGCAAGTACAAGGTGAAGCTTCGCGTGCTGTCGTCGTTCACGGACGTGAACTCGACCGACATGGGCACGCTCATCACGTTCGAGGAA
>JANNWA010000288.1:0-12807 GCA_031408275.1 Pseudomonadota bacterium | reverse complement strand
ATGCCGTACGCGGCGGGGTTGCCGGTGCCGTAGAGGAAATAGTCCTTCTTCTGCACCTGCAGGTGCCCGCCGCGCAGGACGTAGCCGGTCTGCAGGCCGTAGGTGATGTCGCGGCTGTAGCCGCCGAAGATCAGGATCGTGACCACGCCTATGCCCATCGCGAACAGGGTCGTCAGCGAGCGGCGGCGGTTGCGCAGGAGGTTCCTCAGCGCGAGCGAGAGGGTTCTCATGCCGCCCGCCTTTCGATCTTCTCGATCCTGCCGTCACGGATCATCACGGCATCGTCCGCCGCGGCCAGCACCCTGGGGTCGTGGGACGAGAACACGAACGTCACATGCAGGTCGCGCTGCATCCGGCGCATCAGCGCGATGATCGATTCCCCGGTGACGCTGTCAAGGTTCGCGGTGGGTTCATCGGCAAGCACGAGCTTGGGCGAAGGCGCCAGCGCTCTTGCGATCGCTACCCGTTGCCGCTGGCCGCCCGAGAGCTGCCCCGGATAGTTGCGGGCGCGGTCGGACAGGCCCACCGCGTCGAGCATGGCGTCCACGCGCCGTTTTCGTTCCTCCGCCGGGACCCTGGACAACAACAGCGGGTACTCCACGTTCTCATACGCCGTCAGCACCGGCAGCAGGTTGAAGTTCTGGAACACGAAGCCGATGTGCCTCGCGCGGAAATCCGACAGCGCGTCGTCCGAGAGCTTCTGCACCGGCTCGCCCGCGACCACCACCTCGCCTTCGTCGGGCAGGTCGATGCAACCAATCACGTTCAGGAGCGTCGTCTTGCCGCTGCCGGAAGCGCCGGAGATCACCGTGAAGCAGTCCGGGCGGATCTCCAGGTTGATGTCGACCAGCGCCGGGACGTCCACGGCGTCCAGGTGGTAGGTCTTGCTGATCTGGTTCAGGGCGACTACGTGCATGGCGTCCTCGGGGCGGTTGGGTACGGGGACATCCTATTCAATGGGATCGACGGGAAACAGCCTTATGCGACGAAACGACAGTTTCTAGGGTTGAACTGCCATCTGCAGCCGCAGGCATCGGGATTTACGGGGCGGAGAGGGGTCGTGCGGGAGAGGCCCAAGCGCGGGTGCGATATGCAATAGGATATTCCTGACGTAAAAGAGGAGCCGTCATGAAAATCGCTGTGGTGACAATAGGGTTGGCCCTATTCATGGCTTCGTCTGCTGGGGCTGCCTGCGGCCCCTCAGCGACGACTCCTGAATCAAAAAAACCTGTCAACCCGGAAGCCAAGACCCTGTTTGAATCGGGCCAGACCCTTCAGCGTCAGGGAAAGGATCGCGAGTCGCTGGCCTTTTACGAGAAGGCTGCGAAACTAGGCAACGCCGAAGCCGCGAAGGCGCTGGGAGATATCTACGCCGAAGGCAAAGGCAGTGTTCCCAAAGATTACAGCGAATCTTTACGGTCCTACGCGCTTGCACAAAAACTCGGGTACGAGTTCGAGAAATGCAGACGCTAGTGATGCGACTTAGTTATGCATAAATGTACTGGTATCGATACACAAACTACCCTTAACGCGGCTCCTGTGGCTGAGTTTTATAAGTAAATCTTCAAGAATTTTCTCTTCACCCGAGCGCCAGCGCCATCACTCCGAAGGCGATGCACGCCGCCCCTGCGATCCTCGGCAGCCGATCCCCCTCACCCAGCAACTGACCGCCGATCAGCGCCGCGAACAGCATCGACACCTCACGCGCCGGGGCGACGTGCGACAGCGGCGCCACCTGCATGGCGTACAGGACGAGGACGTACCCGATGGGGCTGATCGTCGCCACCGCCAGCGCGTGTTTCCACTGCCTGCGCCAGAGCCCGGCCGCCGCGACGCGGTCGCGCAGGACGGTCGGCACAAGGAACACGAGCCGCACGAGGTTGCCGAAATAGTCCAGCAGGATGGGGGACATGAAAATGACTTTCACGGCGTAGCCGTCAATGACCGTGTAGCTGGCAATGAAGACGCCAGTCAGCAGCCCGTAAGCCATGCCCTTGCGCACCATGGCCTTTTTCGCCGGGTCGTGGGCTGCGCGAAAGAGGCCGGGGCCGCCGGCAATGAAGAATACCCCCGCGACCACCGCAAAGATCCCAGTGACTCCCAGTGCGGTGATCTGCTCGCCCAGCAGCACGATGGCGACCATTGAGGACAGCAACGGTCCGGAGCCGCGCGCAAGGGGATAGACGACAGTCAGGTCGGCCTTGCGGTACCCGCGCAGCAGCGTAACGTAATAGAAGACGTGCACGATGCCGCTCGCGGCAACGAAGCCCCACTCCACCCAGCCCCAGGTCGGCAGCACATCCCAGCCCAGCCATATGCCCAGCGGCGCCCAGATCACCGCACCGATCAGGCCGGTGAAGGTGGCGAAACGGACATCGCCACCCGCTTTCTTGGCGATGATGTTCCAGATGGCGTGGAGCAGCCCGGCAAGGATGACGAGGGCGAGCGATGAGGCGGGCATGGCTGAAATGTAACGGAAGCCCGGACCGGCCGCTTTCTTCTCGTAGAATCCGGAGTCCGGCAGCGGCATCGCGGAAATCATGCGCGATCCGGCGCGGCGCGCGCCGCTGGCGTCAAGGCAGACTGAGCAGCCGCCCGTACCCTTCGATGCGCGCGGTCACGCCCGCGGTGCGCAGCGCGTGCCACATCATCGCGGACGCGCTCGACAGGGCCGGCTTGCCGCAATCCCTTTCCAGCTTCTCAAGGATATCCAGAGTGGGCATTCCGACGCCGCTCAGGAAAATCGCCTGCGCTTGCGGCACGTCGACCATCCGGCCGAGGCCGTAGGCCCGCTCGGGCGTCTCTTCGTAGATATTGGCGACGTTCTCGAGGTTGCCGAATCCCGGCACCTCAAGGCCGTGCAATTCGAGGTGAGCTTTGCTCTTAAGCATCGCCTCGCGCGCATAAGGCGCGCCCAGCGCAACGCGCTGCGCACCGAGGCGCTTGAGCGCAGCGAGCACGCTGCCAAAAGCGGTGATGAACCGCACGCCGGTGGCTTTTTCGATCCGGGCCACAAGGTCCGCCTCGCCTTTCTGCCCCAGCGTATAGCTGCTCGCCGTGTGCGCCATCACGATCACGGCCGGCTTCACCATGTTCAGCAGCGCGACGTTGTCGTCCAGATGCGCGATCTGCGTGCGATTGCGCTCTTCCTGGCCTTCGTGCGCCCCCGCGTTTCCCTGCGCGACCATGCGCGTGAAGTGCACCGTCACGCCCGGCGGCGTCAGGCGGATCATCTCGGGTTCACAAGTGGGGTTGCCCGGGGGCACCAGGAAACCGATGCGGATCGGACGCGCCATTTACTTCCCGCCTGCAGTGATATTCAGCGCCACAGCCTCGGCAACCTCGATGCCGTCCACCGCCGCCGAAAGAATCCCGCCCGCGTAACTGGCGCCTTCCCCGGCCGGGTACAGGCCGGCGGTATTGACGCTCTGGTACTCCGAATCGCGCCGGATGCGGATCGGCGAGGACGTGCGCGTCTCCACGCCGGTGAGCAGCGCATCGCCCATGGCGAATCCGCGGATCTGGCGGTCGAAGACGGGGATCGCCTCGCGAATGGCCTTGATCGCATATCCCGGCAGCGCCGAGCTGAGGTCGCTCGGCGTCACGCCCGGCGTGTACGAAGGAATGACTTCCCCCAACTTGGTCGACGGCCGCCCCGCAAGGAAATCGCCTACCCGCTGCACCGGCGCCTTGTAGTCCCCGCCGCCGAGCAGGAAAGCCTGCGACTCCCAGGCGCGCTGGAAGGCGATACCGCCGAGCGGCCCTCCCGGATAGTCCTCCGGCGTGATGCCGACCACGATGCCAGCGTTGGCGTTGCGCTCGTTCCTTGAATACTGGCTCATGCCGTTGGTGACCACGCGCCCCGGCTCGGAGGTCGCCGCCACCACGGTACCGCCCGGGCACATGCAGAAGCTGTAGACGGAGCGACCGTTCTTGCAGTGGTGCACGAGCTTGTAGTCCGCAGCGCCGAGGATGGCATTTCCGGCAAAACCGCCGAAGCGGCTGGAATCGATGAGCGACTGCGGGTGCTCGATGCGAAACCCGATCGAAAATGGCTTGGCCTCGATGTAGACGCCGCGATCCTGCAGCATCTCAAAGGTGTCGCGCGCACTGTGGCCGACAGCCAGGACCACATGATCGGACTCGATGGTTTCGCCGCCCTCCAGCGTCACTCCCCGCACCTGCCCGCGCGCATCACCGCCCCCGGCGCTTCGGTCGATCTCGATGTCGACCACCTTGCTGCGGAATCGGAATTCCCCACCCAGGGATTCGATCGTCGCACGCATTTTCTCCACCATGCCGACGAGCCTGAAGGTACCGATATGCGGCTTGCTCACGTAGAGGATCTCTTCAGGCGCGCCGGCCTTCACGAACTCATGCAGGACTTTCCGGCCGTGGAACTTGCGATCCTTGATCTGGCTGTAGAGCTTGCCGTCCGAAAACGTGCCCGCCCCGCCCTCGCCGAACTGGACGTTCGATTCCGGGTCGAGCACGCCTTTGCGCCACAACCCCCAGGTGTCCTGCGTGCGCTCGCGCACCACCTTGCCACGCTCGAGGATGATGGGCCGGAATCCCATCTGGGCGAGGATCAATCCCGCAAACAGGCCGCAGGGGCCCGTGCCGATCACCACGGGTCTCGTTTTCAGGCTGGCCGGCGCCCGCGCCACGAAGCGGTAGTCCATGTCCGGCGTGATCGCGATGTGCGCCTTGCCGGCGAGCCGCTCGAGCAGCCCGGGCTCGTCTGCGACCTCTGCATCCACCGTGTAGATCAGGAAGATCGCGGATCGCTTCCTCGCATCGACGGCGCGGCGGAATACCGTGAAGCGGAGGAGCCCGTCCTTTTCGATCTCCAGCCTCTTGAGCACGGCCGCCTCGACCGCGCCTTCGGCGTGGTCGAGCGGCAGCTTTATTTCGGTCAGTCGCAACATGGGGCGTAACAGTAACAGGAGTCCGGGGTTTAAAATGCCGCATGGCCGCCCCGGAACCCGAACGCCTGTCCAAGCGCATGAGCGCGCTGGGCCTCGCCTCGCGCCGCGAGGCCGACGAGTGGATCGAGCGCGGCTGGGTCAAAGTCGACGGGACGGTGGCCATCCTCGGCCTCAAGGTGCTGCCGCACCAGAAGATCAGCATCGAGAAAGAGGCCGCCGCACAGCAGGCGCGCCGCGTGACCGTGATATTGAACAAACCGGTGGGTTACGTCAGCGGGCAGGCCGAGGACGGCTACCAGCCCGCCTCCGTGCTGGCAATCCCCGAGAACCAGTGGCGCAATGCGGGCTCGAAGAACGCCCCGGTGCGCCGCCAGGAACTGCTCGGCCTCGCGCCGGCGGGACGGCTCGACATCGATTCGACCGGTCTGCTGGTGCTCACGCAGGACGGGCGTGTCGCCAAGCAGCTCATCGGCGAAGACTCCGAGGTGGACAAGGAATACCTCGTGCGCGTGAAATACACCCGGCCGGGGAAGTTTCCTGCCGCCGAAATGAACAGGCTTCAGCATGGGCTGTCCCTCGACGGCAAGGCCCTGAAGCCTGCCAAGGTCTGGTGGCAGAACGACGACCAGCTGAGGTTCGTGCTGCGCGAAGGCAAGAAGCGCCAGATCCGCCGCATGTGCGAGCTGGTGGGCCTGCAGGTGCTGGGCCTCAAGCGCGTGCGCATCGGCCAGGTCATGCTCGGCGAGCTGCCGCAGGGCAAGTGGCGGTTCCTCGGGCCGAGCGAAAAATTCATCTGAGACGGCAATCAAGGAGATCCACATGAAACTCACAGGCAAGGTCGCTTTCGTCACCGGCGCGGCGAGCGGGCTCGGCAGGGAAATCGCGCTCGAGTACTTCCGCGCAGGCGCTGCCGTCGCGATCGCCGACATTAACCAGGCGGCCGCCGACGCCACCGCAGCGGAGATCGTCAAGGCCGGCGGCAAGGCCATAGGCGTGGCCGCCGACGTGACCGACGAGGCCCAGGTCGAGGACGCCGTCGCCAAGACCATCAAGGCCTTCGGCAACATCGACATCCTGGTCAGCAACGCCGGGATCCAGATCGTGCACCCGGTGCACGAGTTCACGTTCGCCGACTGGAAGAAGATGCTCGCCATCCACCTCGACGGCGCCTTCCTCACCACGCGCGCCTGCATGCGGCAGATGATCAAGAGCGGGCGCGGCGGCAGCATCATCTACATGGGCTCGGTCCACTCCAAGCTCGCCTCCGTGCTCAAGGCCCCGTACGTCACCGCCAAACACGGCCTGCTGGGGCTGTGCAAGACTGTCGCCAAGGAAGGCGCCGCGCACAACATCCGCGCCAACGTGATCTGCCCCGGGTTCGTGCGCACGCCTTTAGTGGAAAAACAGATCCCCGAGCAGTCGCAGAAGCTGGGCATCTCGGAGGACGACGTAATCAAGAAGGTCATGCTCAAGGACACCGTGGACGGAGAATTCACTACCACCGCCGACGTCGCCCAGGTTGCGCTGATGTTCGCAGCCTTTCCCACAAACGCTCTCACCGGCCAGTCGCTCGTAGTGAGCCACGGCTGGTTCATGGAATAGGAGTCGCCATGTCCGTCCACAAGCTTTCATCCACCCGCGCAACCGACCCGGTCCGGCAGGAGAAGATCCACCTCGCCGCCGCGCACCGCCTCGCGGTGTTCCACGAACTCGAGGAAGGCATCGACAACCACTTCACGGTCACGGTGCCGGGGCATACGGATCGCTACCTGATCCTGCCTTTCGGGCTGCACTGGTCCGAAGCGCGCGCAAGCGACATGATCGTGTTCGACGAGTCGGGCAGGACGCTCGAAGGCGAAGGCGTGGTCGAGCTCTCCGCGCAGTGCATCCACGCGCCCATCCACCGCATCACGGGAACCCGGGTGGTGCTGCATACCCACCAGACCTGGGCCGTCGCGCTCAACATGCTCAAGAACAACCGCCTGCTGCCGGCCAGCCAGACCGCAGCTTTCTTTCACGGCCATATCGCCTACGACGACCACTATGCCGGGACGGCCGATACCCTGGAAGAAGGCGAACGGCTGGCGAAACTGATCGGCGATAACCATGTGGTCTTCATGAAGAACCACGGCGTGCTGGTGACCGGCGACACCGTGGCCCAGGCCTACCGCCGGCTGTACAAGCTCGAACGCGTGTGCCGTGCGCAGCTGCTGGCGATGAGCTCGGGGCAGCCGCTGGAGGTATTGTCGGAAGCGATCGTCGCCCAGGTGCAATCGCCCCCGGTGGACGACCGCCATTCGCGCGCCGAGCGGGAGCGCCTCTTTTTCGAAGCGATGATGCGCGTGCTCGACCGCGAGTTGCCCGGGTACGCCGACTGAGGTTTTTTTGCGATTGGGAGGGAGACAAAATGAACGTTTCAATGACTGCGCGTCGCACGCTCTTCGTCGTTCTTTCGCTGTTGGCCGGAGGGATTCTCGGGCTTCCCGCCTTCGCACAGACTTTTCCCAACAAGGCAATTACGCTGATCTGCCCCTGGCCTGTGGGCGGGTCCAGCGACCTGGTATTGCGCTCCTTCGCTGAGGCCGCCGGCAAGCAACTCGGGCAGCCGGTCGTGATCGAGAACCGGCCTGGCGCCTCGGGCACCATGGGCGCGGCGGCGCTGGTGGCGGCGCGTCCGGACGGCTACATCCTCACGCAGACGCCCATCACGGTGTTCCGCCTGCCGCACCTGCAGAAAGTCGCCTTCGACCCCCTCAAGGACATCACCTACATCATCGGCCTGACCGGCTACACCTTCGGCGTGGTCGTGCGCGCCGACGCGCCGTGGAAAACTTTCAAGGAATTCCTCGACCACGCCAAGGCGAATCCGGGCCAGGTCTCCTACGGCACGCCCGGCGCGGGCACCAGCCTGCACATCACCATGGAAGAGATCGCAGCCAATCTCGGGATCAAGTTCCTGCACATCCCCTACAACGGCGTGGCGGAAAACATCCAGGGCCTGCTCGGCGGCCACATCAACGCGACGGTGGATTCCACCGGCTGGGCCCCGCAGGTCGATTCCGGCCGCGCGCGGCTGCTCGTGACCTGGGGCACCGAGCGCACCAAGCGCTGGCCGACGGTGCCGACGCTGAAGGAACTCGGCTACGGCATCGTTTCGGTTTCCCCTTTCGGCATCGCGGGCCCCAAAGGCATGGATCCGGCCGTGGTGAGGACGCTGCACGACGCGTTCCGCCGCGTGATGGACGACCCGAACTACCAGAAGACGCTGGAACGCTATGACCAGCCGACGATCTACATGAGCGGCGAGGAATACACGGCCTTCGCCCGCAAGCAGTTCGAGGATGACCGCGTCATGATGGAGAAACTCGGGCTGCGTTCGCCCAACTGAGGCGGCCGTTTCGACAGGTCGCGGTCAGCGGGCGGACAGGCGCCCGAAAGACACGGGACAGGCTGGCGCAAGTGGCCGCGCGCACAATTTTCCCTTCTGAATTCCAACCGGAAAATGTGGCGCCATGCAAACCTACGCAAACCTGTGCATCCTGGGCTCCCTCGGCTTCTATTGCTTTACTGATGTCGGGGGAAAAGTCGTCGGCAAAGCCATGAAACTCATGGCCCTGCTCCTCCTCGCGGCGTTCGTGGTCACCGAAGGCATCGCCCTGCTGACCTAGGCGCGGCAGCAGTACGTATTCCTGGGGCAGCATGGGCGGCAGGGCCGCGATGCAATAACATTGCGTCACCTGCTTACTTCCCCAAGGCTTCCATCGTGGCAAAACCAGAAAGCGTCAAACTGTCCGGCCAGCGCCTCGCGCGCATCGGCGCCGCATTCCGCGCCGACATCGCCAAGGGCATCATCCCGGGCGCCGTCGCCCTGGTCTGCCGGCGGGGCAAGGTCGCATTGCTCGAAGCCTACGGCTACCGCAACCGCGAGGCCAGGGCGCCGATGACGCCCAACTCGATCTTCCGCATCGCCTCCATGACCAAGCCCATGGTCTCGGTGGCGATCATGATGCTGGCCGAGGAAGGAAAGATCCGCCTCGTGAACCCGGTATCGACCTACCTGCCGGAAATGAAAAACCTCAAGGTCGGTGTGGAAAAGCCCGGCAAGCGCACGCTGGTCCTCGAAACCGCGCGGCGAGAGATGAGCGTGCAGGATCTCCTGCGCCACACGTCTGGCCTCACCTACGGGCAGTTCGGCGACTCGCTCGTGAAGGCGGCCTACCGCAAGGCCAACGTGTTCGACCCCAACCAGACGAGCGCCGAGTTCATTGCCAAGCTGTCGAAACTGCCCCTGCACAACCAGCCCGGCGAAGTCTGGGACTACAGCATGTCCACCGACGTGCTCGGCCGCATAGTCGAGGTGGTGTCCGGCATGGACCTCGACCGCTTCATCGCCGCGCGCATTACCGTGCCCCTCGGCATGCGCGACACGGGCTTTGCGGTGCCGGAATCGAAATCCGGCCGCATCGCCGAGGCGCAGGCAGACCCAAATACAGGCGAGCGCCCTCTTATGTCGCGCACGCTAACGAGGCGCCCGAAGTTCCTGTCTGGCGGCGGCGGCATGGTGTCGACGGCGCCCGACTACCTGCGCTTCGCGCAGATGCTCCTGAACGGCGGCGTGCTCGATGGCGCGCGCATCATTTCGAGGAAGAGCGTGGAACTCATGACGAGCGACCACCTGCCGCCCGGCGTGACTTTCAGCGCGACCACGCGCGCGCAGTTCGAGGAGTCCGCGCCGATCCCGGAGTTCGGCCAGGGGTTCGGGCTGGGCTTTTGCGTGAGGAAGGAAGCCGGTCGCAACCCGGTGCCCGGCTCGGTGGGCGACTTCTATTGGTCGGGGGTGCACGGGACCTACTTCTGGGTGGACCCGCAGGAGCAGCTCATTGGGGTGCTGATGCTGTGCGCGCCGGACCTGCGCCGCCACTACCGCGCGCTGATGCGGCAGCTTACCTATCAAGCTCTGACCGACTAGCGGAAGATGTGCTCGGGGCCTTCGGTGCCCACGGTGCGCTCGTAGACCCCGTCGCCCGACTTCTGGTATTTGGTGAGGCCCAGACGCTTGATGGTGGACTCGTTGGTGTTGTACTTGCCCCCGAGCGCCACCAGGCTGATGCGGCGCTCGCAGGGTTTGGCGCAGGTCGGACAGGCGGTGAGCTTGTCCTCGGCCATGCGCTGAAAAACCTCGAACACGCCGTGGCACTGGTCGCACTCGCCGGAGAGCGGGGAATATTCGTAGAGCGGCATGGGCGGATTTTACTGTACTGTATCTGGAGCCGCATATTTCAGGATTGAGGAGCACCGGGATGGATCAGCGCAGGCCTTCGGGCATCCCCTTGTCGCGCAGGCAGTTTCTCGCACTCTCCGCCGGCCTCGGCGCCGCGGCCCTGCCCGTGCCGGGACTTGCCGCGGATCCTTTCCTGACGCGGCCCATCCCGCACGGGGGCGAGCGCCTGCCCTGCGTGGGCATCGGCACCGCGATCGTCTTCGACATCGGGGCCGACGCGGCGAAACGCGCCGAGCGCTCGGAAGTACTCCGGACGATGATCACCGGGGGCGCGCGCCTCATCGACACCGCCCCCTCTTATGGCAGCGCGGAGGACGTGGTCGGCGACCTGCTCGCCGCGACCGGGACCCGCGCCGATTTCTTCCTCGCGACAAAAGTGCGCGTGGCCGACCGCGACGACACGCTCGCCGAGATGCGCCGCTCGCTCGAGCGCCTGAAGACGCCCAAAGTGGACCTCATGCAGGTGCACAACGTGCGCGACGCGAACGCGAGCCTCGGCGTGCTGCGCGAATGGCGCGACCAGGGCCGCACCCGCTACATCGGCCTCACCAACTCCAACCCGGCGAGCTACGACGCGCTGGCGGAGGTCGTGCGCCGTGAGAAGCCCGATTTCCTGCAGGTTGCCTACTCGCTGTCCGACCGCCAGGCCGAGGCGCGGCTGCTGCCCGTGGCTGCCGACGCCGGCACGGCCGTGCTGACCGCGCTGCCGTTCGGCCGCGGCAGGCTGTTCAGCGCGGTTCGCGGCCGGGCGCTTCCCGAACTCGCCGCCGAAATCGGCGCGGCGAGCTGGGCGCAGTTCTTCCTGAAGTACCTCCTGTCGAACGAAGCGGTGAACTGCGTGATCCCCGGCACCGACAAGGCCGAGTACATGACCGACAACATGAACGCCGCCCGCGGGCGCATGCCGGACGCCGGCCAGCGCCGCAGGATGGTCCAGTTCTGGGAATCACTGGCGTGAGCACGATCGAGCTGTTCCGCACACCGGTGGCGCTCACCGGCCGGCATGCCGCGCTCGAACCCCTTTCCTTCGACCACCACGCCGCGCTCTGCGATGCCGCAAGCGACGGGGAGCTGTGGAACCTCTGGTACACGAACATCCCGAGGCCCGAGGGCATGCGCGCAGACATCGAGCGCAAGCTCGCCCAGCAGGCCGAAGGCTCGATGCTGCCGTTCGCGGTGCGCAACCCCGCCACCGGGAAGATCGCGGGGATCACCACCTACATGAACATCGACGCGGCGCGACGCCGCCTGGAAATCGGGTCCACCTGGTACGCGAAATCCGTGCAGCGCACCCCTCTCAACACAGGGTGCAAGCTGTTGCTGCTCACCCATGCGTTCGAAGCGATGCAGTGCATTGCCGTGGAGTTCCGCACCAGCCACTTCAACCACGCGAGCCGCGACGCAATCGCCCGCCTCGGCGCGAAGCAGGACGGGATCCTGCGCAACCACGGGTTCCACGCCAACGGCACTATCCGCGACACCGTGGTGTTTTCGATCACTGCCGGGGAGTGGCCGGGCGTGAAGGCGCACCTCGAGTACAAGCTGGCCCGCTGAACCAGGGCATGCATCCCGCACCGGAAGACCCGCGCATTGCCGCGGCCCTGGAGCGCAACGAGCGCTACGTGCGCGAGTTCATCGAGGCCCTCACCCTGTGCCCCTACGCAAAGCGCACCCGTGAGGACGGGATGCTCCGGCGCACAGTGCTGCTTGAACCGGGAGGCGCGCTGCAAACCCCGGAATTCGACGCTGCGGCAGCGGCGCTTGACGGCGCGATCGCAGCCTTCGAGGCGCTTCCGCCCGGTTCGATCGATGTCGGCCTCGTGATCCTGCCCGCGCTGGCGCCGGCGCTGGCCCACGGGATCGACGGCGCACGCGCTTTCGAGCAGCTGGTGGCAGCCGCGCGCGAACGGATGCAGGGGCGGCACGGAAGCGGCGACACGCCCTTTTACTGCGTGCCCTTCCACCCGGACTTCGCCGAAGACCTGCGGGACGAGCACCGCGCCGTGCGCTTCATCCGGCGCAGCCCCGACCCTACCGTGCAAGTGGTGCGCGCGAGCGTGCTGCGCGCGGTACGCGGCGGCAGCGCGCCGGAATACGTAGATACCTCCGGGCTCAGCGCCGCGGAACTCATGGCCGTCAGCGCGCCACTTTCGGTGTCCGACCGCATCGGACGCGCCAACCTGCGCACACTGGGGACGCAAGGACCGGAGCGGCTGCGCGAACTCCTCGCCAGGATCCGTTCGCACGCCCGGCCGCCGAAGGGATGACGCCGGCGCGGCTCAGCGCGCCTTGAACTGGGCGAGGAACTTGAGCACGGCCTGCCAGTTTTCCTCGGCGCCGACCGGGTTGACGTCGCTGCGCAACGTGGAAGAGCCGTGCGCCGCGCCCTTTGTCGCGACAAAGTGGACCTTTTCCTCGCTGGCGATCGACCGCAGGATGCTGCGCGCGGCGTCGAGCTCGCCGGCCTCCCGCCCCTGCGTCACGAACACCGGGACGGTGACCTTTTCGGCCGCCGAGCGCACGTCCCTGCGGCGCTCGAGGTACTCTCCCGGCGAGAACGCAAGGATTCCCGCGGCCCACCCCTGGTTGCGGGCTGCG
>JANNWA010000287.1:0-2371 GCA_031408275.1 Pseudomonadota bacterium | reverse complement strand
CGGGCTTCGAGATCTTGGGCTGGTACGGCGTCATCGGCCCGGCCAACCTGCCGGCGCCCATCGTGGCCAAGCTGCACGCCGAGCTGGTGAAGGCGCTCAACAGCCCGGACGTGCGCGAACGCATCCTCGCCGACGGCTCGGAACCCATCGGCAGCAGCCCGGAGACATTCCGCCAGTTCATGCTGGCCGACACCGTCAAGTGGGCCAAGGTGGTGAAGGAAAGCGGCGCCAAGGCGGACTGAGGTGCCGGGCGATGACCTGGTTCCTGCTTGCAGTGCTGGTCGCCATGGGCGGGATCTTCGCCGCCTACAAGCGCTCGAAAGGCACGCCTCCCGTCGTGAAGAAGGACAAGCTGAAGGAACCGTAAGGCTGCTGTGAACCGACGGTGGCCCCGCGTCCCGCGCCTGCGGGATAATCGCGGCATGAGCGCAATCGCCCCGCCCGCCCCGATCACGAGCAAGGACGCGGTCTTCCCGATACTCCTTTCGCTGGGCTTCTGCCACCTGCTCAACGACCTGATGCAGTCGCTGCTGCCGGCGCTCTACCCGATGCTGAAAGAACACCTGCACCTGGACTTCGGGCAGGTGGGCATGCTGACGCTGGCTTTCATGCTCACGGCCTCGCTGCTGCAGCCGCAGATCGGCATGTACACGGACAAGAAGCCGCTGCCGTACTCTCTCGCGGTCGGCATGGCCGGCACGCTGACGGGACTGGTGCTGCTGTCGATCGCCGAGAGCTACACCGCGGTGCTGCTGGCCGCGTGCTTCATCGGCACGGGGTCAGCCGTGTTCCACCCCGAAGCCTCGCGCGTGGCGCGGGCGGCCTCGGGCGGGCGCTACGGCCTCGCGCAGTCGATCTTCCAGGTCGGCGGCAACCTCGGCGGCGCGGTAGGCCCGCTGCTGGCGGCCTTCATCATCCTGCCGCGGGGGCAGGCGTCGATCGCGTGGTTCTCATTGACGGCGCTGCTCGCGATGATGGTCCTTGCGCGCGTGGGCATGTGGTACGCGGCCAGGCTGCGCGAAGTGAAAGCGGCCCACCCGGAGGGCAAGGACGCAAAGCACGCGCCCCCGCCCGCCCCGGCGGCGGGCGTGGTGTTCTTCGTGGCGCTGCTGATGGTGCTGGTGTTCTCCAAGAACGCCTACAACTCGAGCATCACCACCTTCTTCACCTTCTACCTGATGGAGCACTTCAACCTGCCGGTGCAGTCGGCGCAGGTGCAGCTGTTCGTCTACATGGCGGCGGTGGCTGCGGGCACGCTGGTGGGCGGGCACATCTCCGACAGGATCGGCCGGCGCCCGATGATCTGGATCTCGATCCTCGGCGCGCTGCCGTTCACGCTCGTGCTGCCGTACGCAAACCTTTTCTGGACCGGCGTGCTCACGATCGTGATCGCGCTGATGATGGCCTCGGCGTTCCCGGCGATCCTCGTCTACGCGCACGAGCTGCTGCCCGGCCGCGTGGGGATGGTGTCGGGGATGTTCTTCGGGTTCTCTTTCGGCCTCGGCGGCCTCGCCGCGGCGGGGCTGGGCCAGCTCGCGGACGCCCACGGCATCGTGTTCGTCTACCACCTCACGGCGTGGCTGCCGGCGATCGGGTTGCTGGTGTGGTTCCTGCCGGATCTGGAGAAGGGCCGGTTCCGCAAGGCCTGATCAGTAGCGACCGAGCGCGGCTTTCAGCGCCGCCTTCACCTTGGTGCGCAATGCGGCCGGCGCCAGCACCTCCACGTCCGGCCCGAACTTGAGGATGTCCATCAGCAGTTCGCGGTCGTCCGAGTAGGGGATTTCCAGCACATAGCTGCCGTCGGGTTCAAAAGACGCCTTCTGCTTGGGGTGCCAGTCCTCGCCCGACACCCAGCGCGCGCGCTCCGCGGTAAAGCGCAGCTTCGCCCACTGCACGTCCCTGCCCGCGAAGATGCCGTAGCCCGACTGGAAGTGCAGGTCCAACTCGGCCTTCGGGACGTCCTTCGCCTTTTCGTCGAGCAGGGTCGCGGCCTCGATCGCGTCGAGCGAAAAACTGCGCACCGCGTCGGCCTTGTGGCACCACGCGTCCACGTACCAGTTGCCGCGATAGTGGACGAGGTGCTGGGGCGAGATCGTGCGCTCCGTGACTTCGTCGCGCTGGCGGTTGTGGTGGCGGATCGCGAGACGCCTGCGCTTGAGCACGGCAGTGGCGACCACCTCGAAATGGCCCAGCTTGGATTTGCGCGCAGCCTGCTGCAGTACGTGGATGCGGCGCTCAACTTCCTCCGCGGAGTGGTCGCCCTTGTCCAGCACGGCGCGCAGGCGCTCCAGCAGCGGCTTCACGTGCGGCGTGAGCAGGCCCGGCTGCAGGGTCTCGAGCAGGTGCTGCATCGTGAGCAGCGCGTGCGTCT
>JANNWA010000286.1:0-5649 GCA_031408275.1 Pseudomonadota bacterium | reverse complement strand
AGAAAACTTGCCCTCGCGGTCCTGCTCGCGTGGCAACCGGCCGCCTTTGCCGCGGTGGATACTTTCGTGAATGTCACGGGCGCGCCCCCCGCGGTGATCCCGACAAACGCGCAGGGCGCGAACCCGAAGATCGACAAGCTGCTTACGCAGTCCTCCGACTTGTGGGAGCGCATCCGCCTCGGTTTTGCGATGCCCGACGTCGACCGCAAGCTCGTCGCCCAGCAAGCGGCGTGGTATGCGGCCCGGCCAGAACTCGTGCAGGCGATCGGCCTGCGGGCGCGCAGGTACCTGCATTTCATCGTGGACGAGGTCGAGCGCCGCGGCCTGCCCATGGAACTCGCGCTGCTGCCTTTCATCGAGAGCGGCTTCAACCCGATGGCGCTGTCCACGGCGCAGGCTTCCGGGTTGTGGCAGTTCATCCCCGAGACCGGCACCAAGTACAACCTCACGCAAAGCACGCACTACGACGGGCGTCGCGACGTGGTGGCCTCGACGGGCGCGGCGCTGAACTACCTCCAGTTCCTGTACGATTTCAATCGTCGTGACTGGCATCGCGCCCTGGCCTCTTACAACTGGGGCGAGCACGCGGTGGCGCGCGCCGTGGAACGCAACCGCGTGCGCGGCCTGCCCGAGGCCTACGACAGCCTCACCATGCCCGACGAAACGCGCAACTACGTGCCGAAGCTGCTGGCGATCAAGCAGATCGTGATGAACCCCGAGGCGTTCGGCATCCGGCTGCCCGAAATCCCCAACGAGCCGGTGTTTGGCGTGATCAAGGTGCCGGTAGACCTCGACCTCAAGCTTGCCGCGCAATTTGCCCAGACGCCGATCGAGGATTTTCTGGCATTCAACCCGGCTTTCAACAGCGCGCACGCGCCCGGCGCGACAGGCGCGGGACTCGCCATCCCGCTGGGCAAGGCCGAGATCTTCAAGGTCAACCTCGAGCGCCATCGCGCGTCCTTGGCCACGCAAACTCCGGCGCGTCCCGCACCGGTTAAATCGCCCCAAAAGCCTGCCGTAACGCGGTTCTGAAAAGAAAACGCCCTGGCTTTCGACAGGGCGTTTCATCTTCAAATTCACTGCAAGACTAGCTGGGGCTTGGGACCGAATTAGTACCGCCACCGCCGCCGCCTCCTGATCCACCACCCGAGCCACCAGTAGCGCCGCCTGCTGGTGTACCTGTACCTGAGGTCCCTGCCCCTGTCCCGGTTCCTGTCCCTGTCCCGGTTCCTGTCCCGGTTCCTGTCCCGGTTCCTGTCCCCTGCGCGGGTGGCTCCGCCTGACTTCCGCCACCCCTGATCGCCTGCTGATTTGCTGCAACCGCGGCATTCACTGCGGTATTCAGCGTTTGTTTTGCGCGATCGTCATTGGTTTTAGCCAGGTCGGCGGCGGCCTGCGCGGCGTCTTGCGCCACTTTCGCAGCAGCAGCGAGCGCCTGGGCGTTGGCGTCCTTCTTGGCGGCGGCATCGGCGGCCGCGGCGGCAGCTTTGGCGGCGGCGGCGGCAGCCTCCTTCGCCCGCGCCGCGGACAGATCTGCCTGGGCCCGCGCCAACGCAGCGGCGCCTGACGCCTGCAAACTGGCTGGGGTGTTGTTGGGCAGGTTTGGTACGTTCAGTGCCTGCGTCACCGCGTCTTGCAGGGGCTTGGGTGCCAGAGCCATTGAGGTGACTAAGCCGGGCGGCGCCCCTCTAGTGGGAGCTGTTGCGAACTGATTCGCGGCAATGATCCGTTCACCGAGATCGTTGGTCAAAACAGCCGCCCCCCTGTTCACCGCGGCCGTGATCAGCCCGACTGCCTCTTCGTACGTGACGTAGCCATCCGAGCCGCGCACGCCGATGGTCACAGTGGGGCCCACCGCTAGGCGGAACGCGCTTTTTTCCGTGGCGCCGATCACCCCGGTGACAAAGCGCAGGCCGCCCGTGATCAGGCGGAACACCGCCCGGCTTTGCGAGACGCGCTCTTTGTTGTAGGCGTAGTCGGTGATCTGGAAACTGGTGCCTGGGCGCAGCACCATGATCTGGCCGTCTTCGAACTTGATGATCGCCGTGCTGCCGGCAGCCGTGCGGATGGTACTGCCGGAATCGACGAGGTCGCCAACGCTGAGCGCCCGGGGGTTGCTATTCGGGTTGGCGAGGACAGTGACAGTTCCGGTCATATCATGGATATAGCCGGCGGCCGCAAAGGCTGCTGCAGGCAGGAGCAGAAACAGCCCAAGGACGATTTTGCGAACTGTGCCAATCATTTGATGTGCCCCAAAGATTTATCCGGCTGTATTTTCCAAATCGCGAACAGCATACCCGGATTCGGCCCGATCCTCAATCCACCACTGATGGTCGTTGTAGCCAGTCAGATGCACCGAATGGCGAGCTTGGAGCGTGCCACACCGGGGGTTGCGCACATCACGCTCATCCGGTCGTGGCCCGCGGCCAGGTCGAAAAGGGCCTGGTCCTGGCGCTTGAGCCCCCGGCCGATCGCCCCCTGGACGATATCCTGGGTGGCACGGGGAAGCCGGGCCCAGTTCCCCAAGCCCAGGTCGGCCAGCGCGAACTGCACTCCCGGTTCCCAAGGGCCGAGCCTGGCGGCGTTCGCGATCGCCCGAAAGAGTTCCTCATCGAACTCTCCCAGCCGCGATTTGACGACTGCGATGTTCGCCCAGGTGTACGGCGAGGTCGGCCGCCGGGCGAGGCTTTGGCGCAGATAGTCCAGCGCCCGGCCCAGTTCGGTGGCGCTGGCGGGGCCCGCGCTTTCCGGCAACCCCGCCCGTGTGCGCATCTCGTGCAACCGGCCCAGATCCTCGGTAAGGGCGGCGTCGCCCGAATCCAGCGCCAGCGCACGCTCCAGGCGGGTCTGCGCGAGCGCCCACTCCGCTGCCGCGGGCCTGTCGGCGCGCTTTTCCCAGGTCGCCATGAACGAGCGGCCTTGATAGGCCTGCAGGTCGGCCCAGCTGCGTGCGCCGGCAACGCCGGCCAAAAGCGCCAGGAACGCGATGCCGGCCAGGCCCAGGACTGTCTTCATGAGTTCTTCACGCTCTCAACGCATTCCCTTGAAAGGGTCGCTCAAGCTCGGTTCGAGTACCGGGGCACCGACCATCTTCTTGAGGACCTCCGCCGCTTCGGGATGGCCGAGCGAGGCGGCACGCGAGTAGTAGTCCCGCGCCCGGCCAAAATCGGCGGCGGTGCCAGTGCCGCGATCGTACAGGTTGCCAAGGCGATACAGCGCTTCGGCATTGTCTGCCGCGGCGGCCTTGCCGTACCAGGTGATCGCTTCGGCCGGCGCGCGCGCCACGCCAAGCCCGCCCTCGAGCGCGATCCCCAGCTGCAACGCGGCTGCAAGATGCCCTTGCTCCGCCGCCTTGCGATACCAGACCGCAGCTTCTTTGCGCCCGTCCTCACCGCGCGATTGCATCAGGCGGCCAAGACGGAACTGGGCTTCTGCGTGGCCTTTTTCCGCCGCGCGCCGGTACCACGGCGCCGGGTCTTCGGCCGCAGCGCCGGCCGGCGCGGGCTTTTTCATGGCCGCTTCGAGGAAAGCCCCGTAACGAAACGCGGATTCGGCATGGCCGAGTTCAGCGGCGCGCCGGAAAAATCCCGCGGCCCGCACAGGGTCCGCAGGAACGCCGTCGCCTTTGTCGTAAAGCGTGGCGAGCGCGAGCAAAGGCGGGAGGGCATTGCGTGCATCCACTCCGGCCGCTGCCTGCGAGAGCCAGTGCACGCCCTGCTCCATATTGCGGCGCGGATTTCCGGCAGCGACCAGCAAGCGCCCCGCGGGAAACTCAGCCTCGCGGATCCCGGCCTTGGCGGCGGCAGCGTAGTAATTCGTCGCTTCGCCCACATTGCCACGCGCTTCCTGCAGGCGCGCGATGCTGAGCGCGGCGGAGGTCAGGCCGCGCGAGTAGGCTGCCTCATACAGCGCGATCGCAACCACCGGGTTTTTGTCCACGCCAAGGCCCGATTCATACAGGTGGGCGAGGTTGGCGTGGGCCCCGGCGAGTCCCTGCTCGATCGCCTTGGCGTACCAGGTTGCCGCCACCCCGGGATCCTTCCAGGCGAAGATGCCCTGCTCGTAGAACCAGCCGAGGTTCGTCTGCGCCTTGGCGCTGCCGGCCTCGGCGCCGCGGCGGAACCATTCGAACGCCTGCGCCAGGTCCACCTTTGTGCCGACGCCATGCTGGTGGAAGTAACCAAGTGTGTTGCACGCTTCGGCGTGGCCTTTCTCGGCGGCGCGCCCGACAAGCTGGAACGCCTGGCCCAGGTCCCGCGCGAGTCCCCGCCCCTCATAGGCCATGAGCCCAAGGGCGTATTCGGCGTCGGCGTCTTTCTTCCTGCGCGCGAGCTCGATCAGTTGATCGAGCGCGGCCGCATCGCCCTGCGCCGCCAGCCCGGACAAGCGATCGGTCTCCGGTGACGCGGATGCGACACCGCAAGCGAACACCATGCACGCCAGCAAAACCGAAGCGTGCCATGACGCCGGCCGCGAGCGATTCATCCGTAAACCTGTCGAAGGGAAGAGGTGCGCATTGGGTGCGACCCGATTCTACGCAGAATCGCAGCCGTTGCCGCTCGAGCGGCACTTGCAGTAAGGTGGCACCGTGCCGGCACACAAACTCCTGACTCGCTCGATCGCGGTATTCGCGGGTGCCCTGCTGTGTGGGCTCTTGGCCGCACCGGACGGGGCGCATGCGGCGGCGACGAAGAAAAAGCCTCCTCCAAAGCCCGCACCCGTTGCCCCCGCCGTCGTGCGCAGCGCGCTGAGTGAACCGCCGGCCACCGGCCTTGCGGATCGGCTCGCCTGGGCGAACAAGGAAGCCGACGTGCAGCGCGCAATCATTACCAAAGCGCCCGGGGACGACCCAACGCGCGCGCTGCTCGCGACACTTGCGATGGCGGGCGCGGGCGATCTCGAGCAGGCGCTATCGGCTGGGGACATCGAAGTCGCCACGGGTTTTCGCACCCTCATCGAGAAAAAACTGTTCGACACGCGCTGGCGCCTCGGGTTGATGGGGCGCCAGGGGAACGGCGGCGCGTTTTTCGCCCTGGGCGTGATAGCGCTGCACGGCATCCTCGGCCCGAAGGAGCCGGAGATCGCCTGCCAGCTGTTCAATTCGGCCTGGGACAAGGGGTTCCTCGATTCGGCGTACCGGCTTGCGGAATGCGCGACTGAAAAGGACCCGGCCCGCGCGGCATCGCTGCTGAACAGCGCCGCGGACGGGGGCCATGCCGCGGCCAACGAATTGCTCGGCCGCCGCTGCCTGGAATCGAAACCACCGGACTTCAAGTGTGCGGCAGCCCGAATTTCGGTTGCAGCCGAAGCCGGCCGGCCTTCGGCCAAGAGCCTCCTGGGCTGGATGTCCTCGCAGGGGGCCGGCATGCCCGCCGACCCCGCACGCGGGCTGGCGCTCTACCTCGAGGCCGCGAAAGCCGGGGATCTCACGGCAAAGAACAACCTCGGCGAACTCCACGAGACCGGGCGCGGCATGCCCGCGGATGCGGGCAAGGCTTTCGCGTACTACCGGGAAGCCGCGGAGGCCGGGTTCGGGCCCGCGCAATTCAACCTCGGGCGAATGTATGCGGGCGGCACGGGTGTGCCCAAAGACTACGACATGGCGCGCAAGTGGCTCAACGCGGCGCTCCAGTCCGGCGTGCAGCCGGC
>JANNWA010000285.1:0-8404 GCA_031408275.1 Pseudomonadota bacterium | reverse complement strand
CATCGATTCCATTGCCATGCGCTCGTTCGCCTGCGTCGGCCTTGGCCCGGACGCGGCGTCCGGGGAGATCGAGATCTGCGGCTTTCGCCGCCTCCTCCAGGAGTACGGGCTCGGCAGCGCGGTGGTCGACGCCGCCGAGCGCCACTTGCGGGACCTCGGCCTGGCGGTGAGCCCCGGCGCGATCGTGGACGCAAAGGTTGCGAACCTGCACCCGGCCGCGACTGCGGGATGGCGCCCGGCGGGCGAGACGCGGCAATGACCCTGACCACGAAATAGCGGAGGAAACATGCAGACCATCAAGCATCGGCATTACACCAGTCCCGGCAGCGGCTCGTTCATCCAGGCGCTGTGGGGCTTCGCCCTCGTCGTCATGGTCGTGCTCGGCATCTGCGGGACGCTCTACAAGCTCCTCGCCCCGGCCGGCTGGATCGCGACGCTAATGGGGCGGGGGTTTTCCGGCGGCGTCGCGGCCATCGGCATGATCTTCATCTTCAGCGTGCTCGGCTGGGTGGCGCGCAGCTGGATGTCGACGCGCCAGCAGATGGGCGTCGCTGACCTAGCGGTCTACGCTTTCGCAGCCGCCGGGCTGCTGTATTCGTTCCAGCTCTGGTCCAAGGGCGTGTTCTAGCGCGTAGCCAGCCGCGCAGGTTTTCCCCCCAGGGCTCGCCGACCCCCCCGAAGGCGGGCCCTTTTTTTCACTTACACCGCGATCGGCGCCTTGATGGCCGGGTGCGGGTCGTAGCCTTCGAGCGAAAAGTCCTCGTAGCGGAACGCGAACAGGTTATTTGCTTGCGGGTTGAGTTTCATGCGCGGGAACGGCCGTTCCACCCGCGCGAGCTGCGCCTTCGCCTGCTCGAGGTGGTTGAGGTAGAGGTGCGCATCGCCCAGCGTCAGCACGAATTCACCGGGCGCGAGGCCGGCCACCTGCGCCACCATCAGCGTCAGCAGCGCATACGACGCTATGTTGAACGGCACGCCGAGAAACAGGTCCGCGCTGCGCTGGTACATCTGGCACGAGAGCTTGCCGTCGGCGACGTAGAACTGGAACAGCGCGTGGCAGGGCGGCAGCGCCATGCGGTCCACATCGGCCGGGTTCCAGGCCGTTACGATGTGGCGGCGCGAATCGGGCCTGGTGCGGATCGATTCGAGCACTTGCCGTATCTGGTCGATCTCGCGCCCGTCGGGCGTCCTCCAGTGGCGCCACTGGTAGCCGTACACCGGCCCGAGATCGCCGTTCTCGTCGGCCCATTCGTCCCAGATCGTGACGCCGCGCTCCTGCAGCCAGCGCACGTTGGTGTCGCCCGCGAGGAACCACAGCAGCTCGTAGACGATGGATTTCAGGTGGAGCTTCTTGGTGGTGAGCAGCGGGAAGCTCTCGGCGAGGTCGAAGCGCATCTGCGCGCCGAACACCGACAGCGTCCCGGTGCCGGTGCGATCGGTCTTCTTCGCGCCCCGCGCGAGGACGTGCGCGAGCAGGTCGAGGTACTGGCGTTCGCCGGAAGGGGGCATGGTCATGGCTGTTTCATATGGCGATGTAGGCGAACAGTTCGCGGGCGCTCTGGAAGCGGTCCGCGGGTTTCTTGGCGAGCAGGCGGTTGACGATCGGCTGGTAGCCGGAAAGCTTGCCGGGAAGCTGGGGCACCGGGCCGTGCACGTGCTGGTAGATGAGGCCGGCGGCGCTCTCGGCGTCGAACACGCGCTGGCCGATCAGCATCTCCACGAAGATCACGCCGAGGCTGTAGAGGTCCGAGCGCTGGTCCACCGGCAGCCCCATGCACTGCTCCGGGCTCATGTAGCGCGGCGTCGCGAGCAGCATGCCGTGCTGGGTCAGGCTCGATTCGACGCTCAGGTCCTTGGCGAGGCCGAAGTCGACGATCGCCGGGCGGCCGTTATCGCGGAACAGGATGTTCTGCGGCTTCAGGTCGCGGTGGATGATGCCGCGCGAGTGGATCGCGTCCAGCGCCCGGGCGATCTGCGAGGTGATGCGCACGGCCGTGAGCGACGTGACCTTCTGCAACAGGCGCACCTTCAGGTCGCCCCCGGGGAAATACTCCATCGCGATGAACGCGTTCTCTCCCGAGAATCCCTGGTCGAAGACCTTCGCCACGTGCTCGTCCTCGATGGAGGCGATGAGCTTGTGCTCCTGCACGAAACGCTTGCGGAAGACCTCGTCCTTGCGCAGCGAAGGGTCGAGGATCTTCAGCACCAGCTGCAGGCCGTCGCTTTCGCGCTCGACGAGGAATACCTTGGCCATGCCGCCTTCGCCGATCTTCCTGAGGATCCGGTAGCCCGGCACCGGCCGTGTTTCCGCCTTGACCGGCAGGCCGATCTTGCGCACGTCGATCTGCGCGGTGCGCAGGAACGACGGATCGGGGCTGGTGCTGTCGATCTGGCGCGCCGCGTGCTCGCGCAGCGCGTCCTCTATGGAGCGCACGAGTTGCTCGCCGGTCAGCCCGGGCTTGCGCAGGAAGTCCGCGGCCCCCGCTTTCATGGCCTTGACCGCGAGGTACTCGCCGCCGTGCTCGGTGAGCAGCACTACCGGGGGCGCCTTGGGATCCTTGCGGATCTCGGCCACCCACCCGATGCCGTCCTCGCCGGCGGGCTCGCTGTCGAGCAGCACCGCCGCGTAGCCCTGGAGCGCCGCCGCCGGGCCGGGACGGCCCAGCGCGCGCGGGTCGTGCTCCTCGGTTTGCGCCTCCGGCCAGCGCCAGCGCAGCATGCCCGCGAGGGCGGTGCGGAACGGGCCGGATTCGTCGATGATCAGGAAGCGCATGGATTGAGGCGGGTTCGGGAGGTAGGGCAGGGCGGCGTGTGGCCCGCGTGTGAGAGATTGTAGCCAAGGTTGCGCATTCGCACCCGGCCGTAGCATCATCCAGCGCTTTGGCCCGCCAGCGGTCGCCGCGATGCTTCACTGCGGTGCTTCATTCCCGGGCCAACCAAGGGAGAAGTGCACATGCTCAAGCTGTTCGGCGGCGGCAAGCCGGACCATCCGATGGCGGATTCCAGGGAGGCCAGGCGCCTCCTCGACGACCTGCCCGCGCACGACACGATCAAGGCGCTCGAGGAACTCGCGCACTGGTTCGAGTCCGTGTCGACTGCGGAAGGGTTCAAGCCCGAGCAGCGCGTGGAATTGCTCTTCCAGATCGACGAGGCCGGGCAGGCGCGCGTGCGCAAGGTCGCGCGCGAATATTTCGCCACCGCGCGGCCCTCCAAGGTCCAGGAAAACCGCCTCTGGAAGGCCATCCACGATTACTGGAACCAGGCTGGCCGCGCCTTCGGGCTGGCGGTGGACCAGTTCGTCACCGGCGCCAAGGGCGCTGATGCGGCCAAGGCCCTGCTGCCGTTGCTGCTCGTGCGCACCCTGCGCAGCATCTCGCAGCAGATCAAGTGGATGCACATGCGCTACGGCCCGGTCGACCTGTCGGCCTGGGGCGTCTTCAACCGCGTATACGGGTTCGCCGAGTTCCGCGGCCTGGCCGGGGCGAAAGCCGTCGCTTATCCGGGCATTCCGGGGGAGTCGACGCCGCAGCAGGAGTTCCTCAAGGGCGTGGTGTTCAGCGCCAGTTCCCCCGATGCCCTGCTGCCGCTCCAGGCCGAACTGGCCGAACGGCTGATCGGCGACTTCACGGCGAAATTCACGCTCGGTAGCGCGCCCTCGCCGGAGATGAGCTACTGGATAGACCTCAGCCAGAACATGGCGCCGCAGCGTCTTGTGCGCCCGCCGCAGCAGACGCCGACGCTGCGCTGCTTCGGCGCCTCGGCCGCACTCGAGGAGGTGAAGGGATACATCCAGAAGATCGAGTCCACGCGGGTGGTACCGACGCCCCTGAACCTCGGCGGCGCATACGAACCCGAGATCGTGCTCGACGTGCTCGAGCACCTCGCGATGTACTGGTCGCAGGACCCGCCCGAAAGGAAGCACCCGCGCCACATGGTCAAGTCGCGCTTGTCGGTCGCGCACGGCCTCGACGGGCTGCTCGGGGTGCTCGGCGAGTCCGAATCGCTCGATTTCGAGTCCAGCGCGGTCGAGGGCTGGATCGTGGAGAACGTGAGCGCGGGCGGTTTCGGCGCAATCGTCCAGCAATTGAAGGGCGACTGGCTCAAGGTCGGCGCGCTCGTCGTGATGCAGCCCGAGGGCGGCAACAACTGGGTCACCGGCATCATCCGCCGTGTCAACAAGGTCGGCGCGACCCAGGCGCGGGTGGGCATCCAGTCGCTCTCCAAGGCGCCGATGGCGGGCAAGTTCTGGACCGGTGCGACGACCGAGGCGGGCGTGCTGCTGAAGACCGGCGAGCCCGACAGCGGGGAGGTTCGGATCGTGCTGAAGCCCGGGGTGTTCGTGCCCGGCCAGAACCTGGAGTCCGAGCGCGGCGGGCGATTCCACGTCTACATGCCGCAATCCGTGGAGGACCGGGGCGACGACTTTGAAATCGCCCGGTTTCGCGAAATGATCCGCGAAAACTGAAGGTGTACTTCAAAACTGAAGGTTTACTTCAGGATCTTCACGAGCCAGGCGGAGATGTCGGCGATCTCCTGCGGGCAGACCGAATGCGGCATGGGGTATTCGTGCCATTCCAGCGGGTAGCCCAGCGCCTCGAGCATCTTCCGCGACTGTTGCGCGCGGCCAATAGCGATCATCGGGTCGACGCTGCCGTGTGCCATGAATACCGGCAGGTCACGGTTCGCCGCGCTGCGCTCGGCCTCGACGGTCCCAGCCAGCGGCAGGTAGGTCGACAGCGCCATGATTCCGGCCAGCCGCTCGGGGTGGCGCAGCCCGGCCTGGAACGCGATGGCGCCGCCTTGCGAAAAGCCGGCCAGCACGATGCGCTTCGCGGGAATGCCGCGCGCGATCTCGCCATCGATCAGCGCCCCGATCGAGGCCTGTGACGCGCGCAGGCCTTCGCCGTCCTCCCGGCCGCCGCCGAGTTCGAGGATGTCGTACCACGCGCGCATGGCCATCCCGCCGTTCAGGGTCACCGGGCGCACCGGCGCGTGCGGGAAGATGAAGCGCACTTGCAGCGCTTCGGGCAGGCCGAGCTCCGGGACGATGGGTTCGAAGTCGTGCCCGTCCGCCCCGAGTCCATGCATCCAGATCACGGTCGCGGAGGGGGCGGGCCCGCTCCCGATTTCTATGCGTTCGAGCAGTGTGTTTTCCATGGCGCGGATTTTAGCCGATGGCGGGTTGACTGTTGACCAGCGGTCATTTAAGCTGCGCGCGAACTGACCTGCAGTCATTAGCCCGGTTATAAACGCGGTCATCACCGCAGCCGTTTACTCCGTCATCAAGCACCATGCTCGCTGCCCGTTCCGCACCCGCCCCGATCCGCCGCTCCCGCACCCGGGCCGTCCTGCCCGCGGACAAGTCCGAGCGCCGTGCCGCCATCCTGCGCGCCGCCGCGGCCCTGCTGAAGCACGCGCCGCAGGGCGCTTTCTCGGTCGCGGAACTGGCGCGCCGGGCGGGCCTGGCCAAGGGCACCGTGTACCTCTATTTCGGCACGCGCGAGGAAGTGCTGCTCGCGGTGCATGCCGAGCGACAGCAGCTGATGTTCGACGCCCTGGAAAAGGCGCTCGCGGCGCCCAAGGCCGACATCCGCATGGTGGCCCGGACGGTGGTGCGCTTCGTGCGAGCGCATCCCGAGTTCCTGCCGCTGGCGGCCAACTGCCGGGGCATGCTGGAGACAAACATCGGCGCCGAGGCCGCGCTCGCGTACAAGCAGTGCACCGGCGTGCGCCTCGCGCAGATCGGCGCGCGGCTCGAGGTCCTGTTTCCGGTGCTGGCGAAGGGGCAGGGCGTGGGCCTCTTGATGGCGAGCTACGCGCTGATGATCGGCCTGTGGCAGATCTCCGACCCGCCGGCATGCCTCGCTGCGTCCATGGAGCGTCCCGAGATGCGCATGTTCAGGGTGGACCTCGAAAAGCAGCTGGGGGCGGTACTGGTGAACCTGTGGGAAGGCGCCACGCTGCGCCGCGAAGGGAGTGGCACATGAACGGACGAACTCTGGTGGTGCTTGTCTCGCTGGTCGCGGCCACGGCGGGCTGCGGCAAGGGGCCGGAGGCCCAAACTACAGCCCAGCCGGAGGAAATCCGCCCGGTGCGGGTGATGAAGATCGACGCCCTGGCGGCCGCGCGCTCAATTGATTTTGCGGGCGAGGTGCGACCGCGCTACGAGACGCGCCTCGCTTTCCGCGTCGGCGGGAAGATGACCGAGCGCTTCGTCGAAGTCGGGACCAAGGTGCGCCCGGGCCAGCCCGTCGCGCGGCTCGACCCTCTCGACCTCGAACTGGCCGCGGCAAGTGCGAAGACCCAGATCGCGCAGCTCGAGGCCGAGCGCAAGTTCGCCGAGGGCGACCTGCGCCGCTACCGCGACCTGCGCCAGAAGAATTTCATCAGCCAGGCCGAGCTCGACCGCCGTCAGAGCACCTACGACTCCATCGATGCTCGCCTCGAGTCGGCCCGTGCCCAGTCGCGCCAGGCGGCCAACCAGGCGGGCTATGCGGTGCTTGCCGCCGACCATGCGGGCGTCATCACGGCAATCGAGGCCGAAGCCGGGCAGGTGGTCGCCGCGGGTCAGACCATCGCGCGCCTGGCGCGCTCGGGCGAGGTGGAGGTCGTGGCTGCGGTGCCCGAGACGCGCTTCGACGCATTCAAGCGGGCCGGCTCGTTCACCGTCACGCTGAACGCCTTTCCCGGGCGCAGTTGGAAGGGGCGGCTGAGGGAACTCTCCCCGGCGGCCGACCCGGTGACGCGCACCTACCTCGCCAAGGTCACCGTGCTCGAGCCCGGAAGCGACCTCGAACTCGGCATGAGCGCGCGGGTGTCGGCCGAGGTCAGTGCTGCGGAGCGGCGCTTCGAGCTCCCGGTTTCCGCTCTCTACGGAAAAGGCGAGGCCATGCAGGTGTGGCTGGTTGAGTCGGTCAGGGACGGCGTCGGCTCCGTGCGGCTGCAGCCGGTGAAGACCCGCGGTCTCGCAGGCGACCACGTCCTCGTGGACTCGGGGCTCTCGCCCGGCGACGTGGTGGTGGTGGCGGGCGCGCAGCTCCTGCGCGCCGGGCAGCGCGTGCGCGTGGCCGACCCGAAGTAGCCGGCCCATGAGTGAGGATCGCTTCAACCTTTCGGCCGCGGCGCTCAAGTACCGCGAACTGACGCTGTTCTTCATCATCGCGATCGCCATCGGCGGGGTCGGCGCGTTTTTCCAGCTCGGCCAGCGCGAGGACCCGGACTTCGCTTTCCGCGGCATGGTGATCCGCACGCTGTGGCCCGGGGCGACCACCGAGCAGGTCGACCGCCAGGTCACCGACCGGATCGAGAAGAAGCTCCAGGAGACGCCCTATTTCAAGTGGACGCGCAGCTACTCCAAGCCCGGCGAGTCGCTGATCCTGCTCGAGCTGCTCGATACGGCGGCGCCAAAGGACGTCCCGGACATCTGGTACCAGGTCAGGAAAAAGGTCGGCGACATCCGCCAGACCCTGCCGGCCGGCGTGGTGGGGCCGTATTTCAATGACGAGTTCGGCGACACGTTCGGCAATATCTACGCGCTGACCGGCGACGGCTTCGACTACGCGACGATGAAGGACTATGCCGAGCGCGTCGAGCTCGACCTGCACCGCGTGCCCGACGTCGCCAAGGTCGACCTGGTCGGCCTGCAGGATGAAAAAATATGGATCGAGCTGTCCAATACCAAGCTTGCGACGCTCGGGATCCCGCTGCAGGCGGTACAACAGGCGGTCGACGCGCAGAACGCCGTCGTGCCGGCCAGCTTCTTCGAAACCGGCACCGACCGCGTGCAATTGCGCGTCTCGGGCGGCTTCAGCAAGGTCGATGAAATCCGCGACTTTCCGGTTCGCGCCGGCGGCCGCACCTTCCGTCTTGGCGACGTGGCGACGATCAAACGCGGCTTCGCCGATCCGGCCGAACCGCGCATGCGTTTCATGGGCGACAATGCGATCGGCATCGCGGTGTCGATGAAGCCCGGCGGCGACATCATCGCGCTGGGGGCTTCGCTCGATACCGAATTCGCACGCCTGCAAAAAACCCTGCCGGTCGGCATGAGCCTGCGCAAGGTTTCCGACCAGCCGACCGCGGTGCGCGATTCGGTATCGGAATTCGTGCGCTCCCTGACCGAGGCGGTAATCATCGTGCTGGCGGTCAGCTTCCTGTTTCTGGGCCGTCGACCTGGCCTGGTGGTCGCGCTGTCGATCCCGCTGGTGCTGGCGATGACGTTCGCGGCGATGCGTTACTTCGACATCGGCCTGCACAAGATTTCGCTCGGTGCGCTGATCCTCGCGCTCGGCCTGCTGGTCGACGACGCCATCATCGCGGTGGAAATGATGGCGGTGAAGATGGAGCAGGGGCTCGATCGCCTCAGCGCCGCAAGCTTCGCCTACACCAGCACCGCGTTCCCGAT
>JANNWA010000284.1:0-2065 GCA_031408275.1 Pseudomonadota bacterium | reverse complement strand
GTCAGGATTGGGCGTGACGTGGTCGCTGTCGTAAAGCAGCACGCCGCCCGGCCGGAGCGAGGCGCGATGGCTCTCGTAGCTGTGCTGGTAGAAGGCCACGAGCACGTCGGCGCGGTCGCCGGACGAGAGGATCTCGCCGGAACCCATGCGGACCTGGAAGATCGAGGGGCCGCCGGAGATCGTGGACGGGATGGTCATGTAGGTCATGACCTCCTGGTCGGAGCGGCCGGCGAGGCGGGCGAGGAAGCCGCCGATGGCCTGGATGCCGTCCTGGGAATTGCCCGCAAGCCTGATGACGACGTCGGGAATGGAAGGGGTTTCACCCGAGAGGCGCTGGGAAGCGTCCAGGGGTCCTGGGGTAGTAGGACTGACCATAGGCAATACTATGTCCTACATGGCCGGATTGGTAAAGGCTGGGGTTGTCGGAAAAGGCGCATTTCTTGCCATTTCCGAGGGAGATACAACGGAGCCAGTATAAGAAAAACCCCGGCGAAGGCCGGGGTTCGATTTGATAGGCTAATGGGGTGCTGAGGGTGGAGGGTCGGCCTCCCGGCCCACCGCGGCCGGTCAGGAGACCGGCCCTACAAAAAGACCAAAAAACCAGCCCATCAGGCGGCCCTTGTTATGTTACTGCAGCCACATCATCAGCGGGGCGTAGTATTCCACCATGGCGCGGGTGCTGAGTTCCTCGCCGGTGGCTTCCTTGATGACCTTGCGCCAGTCCTCGGTTTTGCCCTTCTCCATGATCTTGCGGAAGAAGTCGCCGACTTCCTTGTTGCCGGCGTAATTGCAGCTCTGCGGGGGCTGCTTGAGGATCTGCTTCGCGATGTAGTCGTTCAGCTGGTATTTGAAGACCTGCGCGATGGCGTAGCTATAGTAGTAACACGGCGTGTCGTTGATGTGCGTTTTCGTGGCGGCGTCGCACCATTCCTCGCCGCGCTCGGACGGGGGCTCGACGCCCTGGAAATCGCGGACGTATTGCCACCAGCGGGCGTTCCACTGGTCGGCGGGCAGGCCCTTCGCGTAGACGTCCGCCTCCCAGTGCGCCATGACGCCGGACGACCAGAAGATGAACGGCACGCCCGGGACGAGGGCGTTGTTCAGCAGGAAGGCGTTCTCATCGACCTTGAAGTCGGCAGGCAGGATGCCGAGCTGCTTCAGGTAGGGCGCCATGCCGGAGGCCAGCGCGGTCAGCTCGCCGAAGCCCTCGTGGAAGGCCGGGTTCGCCCCGGTGCGCAGCAGGGCCGGCACCTCGGGCCGCGTGTAACCCATGAAATAATAGATGTGGCCGAACTCATGGTGGTTGGTCGAGAACCACCACGGGTTGGCCTCGATGCTCTGCAGCGAGCGGAGGTCGCTCTCAAGGTCGACGTGCCAGGCGGAGGCGTGGGTGTTCTTCTTGCGCTTGTCGCCGGCGGGCACCGGGTAGAGGTCGGATTTTTCCCAGAACGACTTGGGCAGGGCGGGGAAACCGAGGCCCACGTAGAACTGCTCGGAGGACTTTGCGACCCACTCGGGCGTCTTGTCCTTGAAGAACGGCGTGAGGTCGGCGCCCTCGGAGAGGCCGCCCCATTCCTGCGACCAGCGGTTGTTGATCCAGTGCGCCGGGATGCGCTTCGGCACGGGCTGCTGGTATTTCTCGGCGAGCTTGTATTTCACCCAGGTGTGGAGCTGCAGGTAGAGCGGGCGCAGCTCGCGCATGAATTCGTCCTGCAGCTTGATCATCTCCTCGGTCGTCATGCCGTAGCCGGCGACCTGCAGCGCGAAGTAGTCGGGATAATCGAGTTCCTTCGCGACGCCGTTGCGCAGGTCGCGGAGCTTGATGAGGCCGGCCTTGAGCGCCCGGCCGGATTCCTTGGACGCTTCCCAGACGGCCTGGCGCTCCTTGAGGTCGGTGCTCGCGTTGAGGAGGTTGTCGATTTCGTTCACCGTTATCGGCTTTCCGGCCAGCTTGAACTCGAAGCCGTTGAGAGTGGAGGCCTGGGCGACCTCGGCGTCGATGCGGTCGGCGACGAGCTGGGGGTTCGTCATCGGGCCCTCGGCGGCGGCGAGGAGCAGCTGCTGG
>JANNWA010000283.1:0-6948 GCA_031408275.1 Pseudomonadota bacterium | reverse complement strand
AGCGCGAGGAGCGTCTTGCCGGTGCCGGCCTGGCCGAGCAGGGTGACGAAGTCGACCGAGGGGTTCATCAGCAGGTTGAGTGCGAAATTCTGCTCGCGGTTGCGGGACGTGATGCCCCAGACCGAATTCTTGGCATGGGAGAAGTCGCGCAGCGTCTCGAGCACCGCGATACGGCCGGTCCTTTCCCTGACCATGGCGTACAGCGGGCGGTCGCCGGACTCGTCGTACACGAACTGGTTCACGTACATCTGGGGCACCAGTGGCCCCCGCACACGGTAGTAGGTGTGGCCTTCCTTCTTCCAGGACTCCATGTCCTTGCCGTGGGTGTCCCAGAAATCGGCCGGCAGCTTCATCACCCCGGTGTAGAGGAGGTCGCTGTCCTCCAGCACCTTGTCGTTCGAGTAGTCCTCCGCGGCGAGGGCCAGCGCCCGCGCCTTGATCCGCATGTTGATGTCCTTGGTGACGAGGATCACCTGGCGCTGCGGGTTGGCCCTTTGAAGGTGGCGCACGACCGCGAGGATCTGGTTGTCCACCTTGCCCATCGGGAGCGTCGAGGGCAGGTCGCTTGCGATGGCCTCGGTCTGCAGGAACAGGCGCCCGGTCGGTGCTTCGCCCGCCTTTGCGGTCAGCGCGATGCCCTTGCTGATGTCGCCCGCGACGCCGCCGGCCTTGGCAATCGTGGAGACGATTTCGTCGAGGAAGCGGCTCGCCTGGCGCGCGTTGCGCGACACGTCGGACAGGCCCTTCTTGTGGTTGTCCAGCTCCTCGAGCGTGCCGATCGGCAGGTAGACGTCGTGCTCCTCGAAGCGGAACAGGCTCGTCGGGTCGTGCATCAGCACGTTCGTGTCGAGCACGAACAGCTTCGTGACGCGCATTTTCTTCTTGGAGCCGGGCTTTTTCTTGGTCAAGGATGCTGAGGAGGTAGGGGCTTCGGTGAACTCGCTGCGGACGTCGTCATGGGTGCCAACTGGACGGTCATAGGGTTTTAACAAAGCTCAATACCTCCTCTGCGTGGCCGGGGACTTTCACACCGCGCCATTCGCGCACCAGCACACCTGTCCCGTCGAGGACGAACGTGCTGCGCTCGATGCCGCGGACCTTCTTTCCGTACATGTTCTTCATCTTGATCACGCCGAACTGCGCGCAGGCGGCTTCCTGCGCGTCGGCGAGCAGCTCGAACGGCAGGCCGAGCTTGGCCTTGAAGTTCTCGTGCGAGGTCAACGAGTCGCGCGACAGGCCGAAGACATCGCAGCCGGCCTTGGCGAAATTCTTGTGCAGGTCCCGGAACTGCATCCCCTCGGTCGTGCAGCCGGGGGTGTTGTCCTTGGGGTAGAAATAGAGCACCAGCTTCTTGCCTTTGTGCCCTGAAAGCTTGAACGTCGCGCCACCGGTCGACGGGAGGGAGAAATCCTTGACGGGTTTTCCTAGCATGCCTCGTTTTCTTGAAAAGCCTTCTCAGCAATGCGTTGCAACGAGTTCATTGAACACAATTTTTTTTACAACTGCAAGCTTTCCGCCCAAAAATATTTTTCGCCCGACGCAGACGCCTGAAACAAAAGGAGTTTCGTCATCCCAGGGGCGGAAGCGGCGTCGCGTCCTCGGGCAGCTGGGAGCGATCCACGTTGAGGACCATCGACACCAGCGTGTAATAGCCGGAGATGCCGAGCAGGTCGACCACGCCGCGCTCGCCGAACAGGTCGAGGGCCGCCTTGTACGCCGGATCGCTCACGGTCTTTTCCTCGTGCAGCTCCTTGCAGAATGCGTAGACGGCCGCTTCATCCTCCTTCATGGCCTGCGGGCGCCTGCCGTGCGCGATGGCTTCGACGACCTGGGGGGCGAGCCCGGCGGCGAGGGCCAGCCTGCTGTGCGCATACCACTCGTACTGGGCCGTCCAGTGCCGGGCGACGACGAGGATCGCGAGTTCGCTGAGGCGCGCGGGCAACGAGCTGTTGTACCGCACGTATTCGCCGAGGTGCTGCGCGCGGTCCGCGAGGTCCGGGCTGCGCAGCAGCGCGTTGAACGGGCCGCGCACGGCACCGCGCGGGCCGGACGCGATGGCATCGCGGACCTTGCGCTGCGGGTCGGTCATTTCGGCGGGGGAGAGTTCCTTGAATCTGCGGGTCATGGGGAGCCTTCAGGTGCCAATGAGTCAATCGGTGAAGGGTTTGACTTCCCGTCTCTCACGATTTGCGTAGTTTCTGCGTTTGCGCGAACGCGCAAACACTCAAACTACGCAAATCGTGAGATTCGTTAACTTCAAAATCTGCAAGGCCATTCAAGTTCGGGTCAGTTCTTCTCAAGCAAACTCCCCCAACCCTTCGCCTGATCCGCAATCCCGTTCTTCCTCAGCGCGTGCCAGTAGATCGCGGTGTTGATGGCGAGAATCGGCTTGCCGCGCTCGGCTTCCATCTTCGCCGCGAGCGCGCCGAAGGCGAGGTTGGTGCCGACCTGGATGACCGCGTCCACGTCGTCGCCGTCGAGCGCCTCGACCGTGGCGCGCAGTTGCGCGGGCGTCGCGTGGGCGATAAGCACCGGCGAAGCGCATTTGAGCCCCTTGATCCGGACCACCGTGTAGCCCGACTCTTCGAAGAACAGCTTCACGTTCTTGTCGCCGACCGGAAAGTAGGGCGTCAGGACCGCGATACGCTTGACGCCGAGCTTTGCGAACGCCGCGGCGCAGGCTTCGGCGCCGCCGGTGACGCCGAGGCCCGTGTGCGCCTCAAGTTCGGCATTCAGCTTGCGGCTCGCCTCGCGGCCGCCCCAGAACGTCTCCACCGAGATGCCGAGCACGATGTGGTCCGGCTCGCACGACATCGCGCTGTCGACCGCCTCGAGTTGCGCGGCGGCGATGTTGTCGACCAGCTTCCTGAAATCCTCGTCGCTGTTGAGGGGGTCGTTCGGGATGCGGATGCGGCTGGTGTGGTTGGTCACCCCGGGCGGGCGCATGCCGTCGAACTCCGGCTGCACGCTGGTATTGGTCGAAGGGATGAGCACGGCGAACTTCTTGCGCCAGCCGAGGGAATCGGTCATGGGTGCGGGTCCTGTTCAAAGAGGAGGGCGGCGGCGACTTTTCGTTCTTCCGCCATCAGGATGTTGTAGGTGCGGCAGGCCGCCTGGATATCCATGACCTCGAGCCCGATGCGCGCCTGGGCCAGTGCGCGCGTGAGCGACGGGTGCGGAAAGCGGAGCTTGTCGCCCGTGCCGAGCAGGACCATTTCCGGCCGCAGCGACACGATCTGCTCGAAATGCGCCGCTTCCAGGCTGGAGAAGTCCGCGGCTTGCCAGGGCTGCAGGTGTTCCGGCATCACGACCAGGCTGGATTCGTAACGCTGGTCGTTCACCAGCACGAATCCCGGGCCGTAGCCGGTGAAGGTGTTGAGGGCGGTGGGGCTGGAGGCGTGGAGTTTCACACTGCGTAATGAATTGAGGCAAAGGGCGCGGTGACGTAGAATTCTATATTTTTTTCAGGGCCTTAAGACACCGGCGTTAAGACACCTTAAGGCACCTCATCCACCGGACAGCCATGCACGAGTTTAGCCGAATCAAGCGCCTGCCGCCGTACGTGTTCAACATCACCGCCGAACTCAAGATGGCGGCGCGGCGGCGCGGCGAGGACATCATCGACCTGTCGATGGGCAACCCGGACGGCCCCACGCCGCAGCACATCGTCGACAAGCTGGTCGAGGCGGCGCAACGCCAGGACACGCACGGTTACTCCGTCTCCAAAGGCATACCGCGGTTGCGCAAGGCCATCTGCGACTGGTACCAGCGGCGCTATGGCGTGGAGTTCGATCCCGACTCGGAAGCGATAGTCACGTTCGGCTCCAAGGAGGGCCTCGCGCTCCTGATGCTGGCGACGCTCGAGCGCGGCGACACGGTGCTGGTGCCGAACCCCTCTTACCCGATCCACATCTACGGCGCGATCATCGCGGGCGCCGACATCCGCTCGGTGCGTATGACCCCCGGCGTCGACTTCTTCGAGGAGGCCGAGCGCGCGATCCGTGAGCTGATCCCCAAGCCCAAGATGCTGGTGCTCGGTTTCCCGTCGAACCCCACGGCGATGTGCGTCGACCTTGAATTCTTCGAGCGCATCGTCGCGCTGGCCAAGAAGCACGACATCCTCGTGGTGCACGACCTCGCTTACGCGGACATCATGTTCGACGACTACAAGGCACCGTCCATCATGCAGGTGCCCGGCGCGCGCGACGTGGCGGTCGAGTTCTTCACCATGTCGAAGAGCTACAACATGGCCGGCTGGCGCGTGGGTTTCATGGTCGGCAACAAGGACCTCGTGAACGCACTCGCCCGGATCAAGAGCTACCACGACTATGGGACGTTTGCGCCGATCCAGATCGCCTCGATCGTGGCGCTGGACGGCCCGCAGGAGTGCGTGGAGGAGATCCGCCTCAAGTACCAGAAGCGCCGCGACGTGATGGTCAAGGGCCTGCACGACATCGGCTGGATGGTGGAAAACCCCAGGGCGTCGATGTACGTCTGGGCGAAGATCCCGGAGTTCTACGCGAAGCTCGGGTCGCTCGAGTTCGCGAAACGGCTGCTGCAGGACGCGAAGATCGCGGTGTCGCCCGGCATCGGCTTCGGCGACTACGGCGACGACCACGTGCGGATCGCGCTGATCGAGAACGAGCACCGCCTGCGCCAGGCCGTCCGCGGCGTGCGCGAAATGTTCAAGAAGGATGGCCTGATCAAATGAAAGCCAAGTCCAAGCCCGCCGCCAAACCCGGCCACAGCCCCATCCGCGTCGGCCTGCTCGGCATCGGCACGGTGGGCAGCGGCACCTGGGAAGTCCTGCGCAGGAACGCCGACGAGATCCAGCGCCGCGCCGGCCGCCCGATCCGCATCACCATGGTGGCCGACAAGGCGGTCGCGCACGCGCGCTCGATCGTGAAGGGCAAGGCGAAGGTCGTGGCCGATGCCTGGGAGGTGGTGCGCTCCCCCGATGTGGACATCGTGATCGAACTGATCGGCGGCTACACGATCGCAAAAGACCTCGTGCTCGAAGCGATCAGGAACGGCAAGCACGTTGTTACCGCCAACAAGGCGCTGCTCGCCACCCAGGGCAACCGGATCTTTGCGGCCGCGCAGAAAAAGGGCGTGATGGTCGCGTTCGAGGCGGCGGTGGCCGGCGGCATTCCGATTATCAAGGCGCTGCGGGAAGGCCTCGCGGCGAATCGCATTGAGTGGATCGCCGGCATCATCAACGGCACCTCCAACTTCATCTTGTCCGAGATGCGCGACAAGGGCCTGCCGTTCGAAACGGTGCTGGCGGAAGCGCAGAAGCGCGGTTACGCGGAAGCCGACCCCACCTTCGACATCGAGGGCATCGACGCGGCGCACAAGCTGTCCATCATGTCGGCGATCGCGTTCGGCATCCCGATGCAGTTCTCGAAGGCCTATACCGAGGGCATCTCCAGGCTGACAGCGGATGACATCCGCTACGCCGAGCAACTCGGCTACCGCATCAAGCTGCTTGGCATCACCAAGCGGGTCAAGGCGGGCATCGAACTGCGCGTGCACCCGACGCTGGTCCCGACGCGGCGGCTGATCGCCAATGTGGAAGGCGTGATGAACGGAATCCTCGTCAAGGGCGATGCGGTCGGCCCGACGCTCTACTACGGCGCGGGCGCCGGCAGCCTGCCCACCGCGAGCGCGGTGGTGGCGGACCTCGTCGATGTGACGCGCCTGATCACGGCCGACCCGGAGCACCGCGTGCCGCACCTCGCTTTCCAGCCCGACCAGATGTCCGACATCCCGGTGCTGCCCATGGGCGAAGTCGAGACCTCGTACTACCTGCGCATGCGGGTGGTGGACAAGCCGGGCGTGCTGGCCGACCTCACGCGCATCCTGGCGAACGCCTCGATCTCGATAGACGCGATGGTGCAGAAGGAGCCGGGCGAGGGCGAGAGCCGCGTGGACATCGTGCTGCTCACGCACAAGGCGGTCGAGAAGAACGTGGACAGCGCGATCGCGAAGATCGAAAAGCTCCGCTCGGTCGTCGGCCGCGTGACGCGCATCCGCCTGGAAGAGTTGCTCTAGTGAAATACGTCAGCACGCGCGGCGGGGACGCACCCGCGCCGTTCACCTCAATCCTGCTCGAAGGCCTTGCGCGGGACGGCGGCTTGTTCCTGCCCGAATCCTACCCGGTCATCCTTTCGCCCGAGCTCAAGGCCATGCGGCAAATGAGCTACCCGCAGCTTGCGTTCGCGATCCTGTCCAAGTTCGCCGACGACATTCCCGCCGACGACCTGCGGGCGATGATCGACCGCACCTACACGAAGGCAATCTTCGGCAGCGAAGACGTGACGCCGCTGAAGACGCTCGAGCCCGGGCTGCACATCCTCGCGCTGTCGAACGGGCCGACGCTCGCATTCAAGGACCTGGCGATGCAGTTGATCGGCAACCTGTTCGAATACGCGCTGGCGAAAAACAAAGAGCAGTTGAACATCCTCGGCGCCACCTCGGGCGACACCGGCTCGGCCGCAGAGTACGCGATGCGCGGCAAGAAAGGCATCCGCGTGTTCATGCTCTCGCCGCAGGGCCGCATGAGCCCGTTCCAGACCGCGCAGATGTTCTCGCTGCAGGATCCGAACATCTTCAACCTCGCGGTCAAGGGCGTGTTCGACGACTGCCAGGACATCGTCAAGGCCGTGTCGGGGGACGCGACGTTCAAGTCCCGGCACCGCATCGGTACCGTGAATTCGATCAACTGGGCGCGCGTCGCGGCGCAGGTCGTGTACTACTTCAAGGGGTACTTCGCGGCGACCAGGACCAACGACGAGGTGGTGACCTTCTCGGTGCCCTCGGGTAATTTCGGCAACATCTACGCGGGCCACATCGCGCGCAGCATGGGGCTGCCGATCAAGCGCCTTATCCTCGCCACCAACGAGAACGACGTGCTCGACGAGTTCTTCCGCACGGGAAAGTACCGCG
>JANNWA010000282.1:0-19454 GCA_031408275.1 Pseudomonadota bacterium | reverse complement strand
GTTCCGAGTTCAGGCGCGTCACGATCTCGGAGGGCGTTCCCGCCGGCGCGATGATCCCGAACCAGCTGTTCATCTCGAACCCGGGCACACCCGCCTCCGCGATGGTCGGGATCTCCGGCGCGAGCGGCGTGCGCCTTGCGCTGGTGACGCCGAGCGCGCGCATGCGGCCGGCGCGCAGGAAGGGCCGGGCGCTGGTGAGGTCGAGTATCGCGAGCGGAACCTGCCCCCCGATCAGTCCGGCGGCCGCGGCACCGTTGCCCTTGAACGGGACATGCACCAGCTCGATCCCGGCGATCGCGTTCAGCATCGCGCCCGACAGGTGCATGGCGGTGCCGGTGCCCCCCGTGGCGAATGCGAGTTGCGCGGATCGCGGGCGGGCCCAGGCGACAAGCTCGCGCACCGAATTGACGGGCGAACTCGGACCCGCGGCGAGCACCAGCGGGTTGATCGCCACGAGCGTGACGGGCGCGAGATCCTTGCGCGGGTCGTAAGGCAGGCTCTGCAGCGTGACGTTGATCGTGAGCGCGCCGGACACGCCGAAGCCGATGGTGTAGCCGTCCGGCGCGGACTTGGCGATGGTATCCACACCGATGGTGCCGCCGGCCCCGGCACGGTTGTCGACCTGCACCGGTTGCCCCAGCCGCTCGGCGAGCTTGGGCGCGATCACCCGGGCCGCCACATCGGTGCTCCCGCCGGGCGGGAACCCGACGACGAAGCGCAACGGCCTGGTCGGGTAGCCTTGCGCTGAGGCTGGACCTGCCCAGCCGATCAGGCATGCGCACGCCACCGCAAATGCAATTCGTCCCGGCATGCCGGAAGTCTAACCGGGGGCTGTAAACTGCGCCGCTCCAAGTGGAGGAACCATGGATCTGGGTATCAAGGGCAAGACCGCGCTGGTTACCGGCGCGAGCACGGGCATTGGACGCGGCATCGCGCACGCGCTGGCCGCGGAAGGCGTCAAGCTCGCCATCGCGGCGCGCCGCAGGAACCTGCTCGAGGAAGTCGCCAGGGAAGTCGTCGCAGCGGGTGGTGCGCTGCCGGTCGTGATCGAGTGCGACTTCATGCTCGACGACGCGCCCGCCACCATCGCCGATGCGGCCCTTGCCGGGTTGGGATCAGTGAACATCCTCGTGAACAACGCGGGTGGCAGCCGCAAGTTCGCGCTCGACACCGGCGAGGAGCAATGGAACGAGGCGCTGACGCTGAACTTCACCCGCCAGCGCCAGCTCACCCACAAGCTCCTCGACCAGATGATGAAACGCAACTGGGGCCGCATCGTGAACATCACCGGCAAGAGCGAGCCCGAAGGCATCAACGGAGCGTTCTGCGCCAAGGCGGCGATGCACTCGTGGGCCAAGGGCCTGTCGCGCGAAGTCGGCAAGCACGGCATCACGGTCAACTCGATCCCGCCCGGGCGCATCATCAGCGAGCAGATCCTGCGCAACTACACGCCCGAGTACCGCAAGTGGCAGTCCGAGCACGAGATCCCGGTCGGCGAGTACGGCCAGCCCGAGGACATCGCGAACCTGGTCTGTTTCCTGGCCTCGCCGCGCGGGCGCTACATCACGGGGACCGTGATCCCGGTGGACGGCGGGCTGCGCCGGTACCAGTTCTAGCTTGCTTGAGCTTCGTTCAGGCAAGTAAACTTGTTTTGATACCTGTCTCAGAACATAAGTCCCAATATGAAAACCACCGTTGAAATTCCAGACGCCTTGCTCGATGAGGCGAAGAAAGTGGCCGCCCGTGAGGGTACCAGTGTCAGGGCACTGATCGAAGACGGCCTTCGCCATGTCGTCTCGGCGAGCAAACCACGGCATCCATTCCGGTTGCGCAAGGCGAGCTTCAAGGGACTCGGACTGAGCGTCGACGCTGCACTTGCTGGCGGTATCGGAACCGCGCTGGCCCGAGCTTCGCGCCCTGCTCCTAGGCGACACGGTGGCCGGGGCCAGGGTGCATGACGCGCGCATCGCCGCCCTGTGCCTGCAGCACGGCGTTAGGGAGTTGTGGTCGGCTGACCGCGATTTCGGGCGGTTTCCAGAGCTGACGGTTTCCAATCCGTTGATCGGGTAATTGCGGTAATTTAAAGACTTTTGTACTTCAAAGTCCGCTCCTGGAGATGGTTTCAAGCAAATTAACGTACTGGTACCGGTACATTTATCCCGCAAACCGCTCCGCAAGGAAATCCACGAAAGATCTCACCTTGGCCGAGAGATGCTTGCGGCTCGCGTACACCGCGTAGATTCCGAGAGGCGCTGGCTCGAAGTCTTCCAGCAGCCGTATGAGCTTCTTCGCCTTGAGCGCTTCGCCGACGATGAACTCCGGCTCGAATACGATCCCGATCCCGTTGACCGCGGTCTGCGTCAGCAGGTCGCCGTTGTTCGCGTGCACGTTTCCGGTGACGGTCACGGCGCGCTCCGTGCCGTCCGGGTCGCGGAACCGCCAGAGCGTGCTGTCGGGCACGTAGTCGTAGGTCACGCAGTTGTGGTGCGCGAGGTCCTCGGGCGTATTGGGCGTGCCGTGCTTCTTGAGGTAGTCGCGGGACGCGCAGGCAATCAGCCGCGTTTCGCCCAGCTTCCTCGCGATCAGGTTCGCCGGGCCCAGCGCGCCGATGCGCACCCCCAGGTCGAACCCCTCCTCCACCAGGTCGACGACCCGGTCAGACAGGGACACGTCGAATTTCACTTCAGGATTGCGCACGAGGTACTCGGCCATCGCGGGCGCAAAGTGCAGCAGACCGAACGAGTGCCCGCAGGTGAGCTTGATGGTGCCCCTGGGGACAAGCGAAGTCTGCGCTGCGGACTGCTCGGCCTCGTCGAGGTCGGCCAGCACCTGAATGCAGCGCTCGTAGAACGCGTGCCCGCTCTCGGTCAGCGATAGCTTGCGCGTGGTGCGGTTGAGCAGCCGCGTCTGCAGGTGCGCCTCGAGGTCGGCGACCTGGCGCGAGACCGCGGAGGTGGAAAGTTCGAGCCGGCCGGCGGCCCGGGCGAAGCTGCCGAGTTCGACAACCTTGGCGAATACGGACATGGCCGTGAAGCGATCCATGCGCTAATTATCCCATATTCAGGGACAATTAATTTACATTTAGTCTATTTATCCCGGATGCAATAACAAGCACGATGCGCTCCTCTACAACCCCTTCCGCAAGGAGACCATCATGATCGACAGCAAGACCGCGCCGTACGCGGCGTTTGTACTGAGGATCGCGCTGGGCGCGATGTTCGTGGCCCACGCCCTCCTGAAATACGCAGTGTTCACGCTGCCCGGCACCGCCAGGTTCTTCGAATCGCTGGGCCTGCCCGGCCCGCTCGCCTATGCCACGTTCTTTGCCGAACTGGTCGGCGGCGCCCTGATCCTCGCTGGCTTCGGCACGCGTTACGTGGCCGCAGTACTCGTGCCCGTGCTGCTCGGCGCGCTGTGGGCGCATGCGGGCAACGGCTGGCTGTTTACATCGCCCAACGGCGGCTGGGAGTATCCTGCGTTCCTCGCAGCCGCTGCGATCGTCCAGGCGCTGCTCGGCGACGGCAAGTTTGCCCTCGGCAGCCTGTTCTCCACCACCACCCAGACCAAAGGACACTACGCATGAAACTCTATTATTCCCCCGGCGCCTGCTCGATGGCCCCGCATATCGTCGCCAACGAAGCCGGCTTCAAGCTCGACCTCGTCAAGGTCGACATCCCCAGCAAGAAGACCGCCGACGGCGGCGACTTCTGGGCGATCAACCCCAAAGGCTACGTGCCGGCGCTGCAGCTGGACGACGGCTCGGTGCTGACCGAAGTCGGCGTGATCATCCAATACCTCGCCGACCAGAAGCCCGAGTCCGGCCTTGCGGCTAAACCCGGCTCGATGGAGCGCTACCACCAGATGGAAGCCGTGAATTTCGCCGCCACCGAGGTGCACAAGCAGCTCGGCGCGCTGTTCAACCCGAAGATGACGCCCGAGATGAAGGAAGTGCAACTGGGTGTGATCGAGCGGCGCTTCAACGCGCTCGAAAAGGCGCTCGAGGGCAAGCAATACATCATGGGCGACAAGTTCACCGTTGCGGACGCGTACCTGTTCAACGTGCTCAACTGGACCAATCCGCTCAAGATCGACCTCGCCAAGTGGCCGAACATCCGCGGGCTCATGGGCCGCGTTGCCGCCCGCCCGAAGGTGCAGGAAACGCTCAAGGCCGAAGGCCTGGTGAAGTAACCAGGACCACGGAAAATCGCGATGCCCCGCCTGCCCGTCACGTTCGTTTCCCACGGCGCCCCGACGCACGCGCTCGACGCGGGCGCGGCGGGCAAGGCCTGGGACGCGCTCGGCCAGTCGCTGCCGCGACCGCAGGCGGTGCTCGCGATCTCCCCGCACTGGGACACGGAAGCGCCGATGGTGAGCGCTGCCGAGCATCCGGAGACCATCCACGACTTCTCCGGATTTCCCGAGCCGCTGTATGCAATACGCTACCCGGCGCCGGGCGCGCCGGCGCTCGCGCGCCGCACAACCTCGCTGCTCGAGCAAGCGGGCATGCGCGCGACGGTGCACCCGAACCGCGGCCTCGACCACGGAGCATGGGTGCCGCTGCGCCGGATGTACCCGGGCGCGGACATTCCCGTCACGCAACTGTCTACCCAATTCCGCAAGGGGCCGGAGCACCACTACCGGCTCGGACTTGCCCTGGCGCCTTTGGCCGATGAAGGCCTGCTGGTATTCGGCACCGGCGGCATCACGCACAACCTGCGCGAGTTCTTCAACGACATCCCGCCCGGCGAGGCGGCGCCGTACGTCGAGGAATTCCGCACCTGGATGCTGGAGAAGATTCAGGCCGGCGACATCGACGCGCTGCTCGACTACCGCAAGCGCGCGCCGCACGCTGCGCGGGCGCACCCGACGGACGATCACCTCATGCCGCTTTACGTGGCGCTCGGCGCGGCGAACGGCGCGCCGGTCAGGCGTGTGCACGACAGCGTCGACCGCGGCGTCATGGCCATGGACGCCTATCTCTTCGGGTGAAATGGCGCGGTAATCAAGTAGACTCTCTCCCGACTGAAAACACGGGATTCGAGAGTCGAAAATGCAGCAATATGACGTAGTGGTGATCGGCGGCGGCAACGCCGCTTTCTGCGCGGCGCTGTCCGCGCGCGAGACCTGCGAGCGCGTGCTGGTGCTGGAGCGGTCGCCCGAGGACGAGGCCGGCGGCAACTCGCGCTTCACCGCGGGGCTGATGCGCGTAGCCTACAGCGGGGTGGAGGACCTGAAGCGCCCGATCCCGGACCTGAGCCCCGAGGAAATCGCGCGCACGGATTTCGGCACCTACACCGAGGACCAGTTCCTCGACGACATGGCGCGGGTGACCGAGTACCGCTGCGACCCGGACCTGACCGAGATCCTGGTCAAGAAGAGCCTCGACACCGTGGCCTGGATGCGTTCCAAGGGCGTGCGCTTCACCGCCGCCTGGGGCCGGCAGGCGTTCAACATCGGCGGCCGGTTCAAGTTCTGGGGCGGGCTCACGGTCGAGGCCGTGGGCGGTGGCCCGGGGCTGGTCGAGAACCTGACCAACGCCGCGAAGAAGAACGGCATCGAGGTCTGGTACGAGGCCCGCGCCACCAGCCTCATTGCCGACGACGACGGCGTGAAGGGCGTGCAGGTCAAGGTCAAGGGCAAGACCGTGCAGGTGAGCGCCAAGGCGGTGGTGCTGGCCGCGGGCGGCTTTCAGGCGAACCCGGAGATGCGGGCGCGGTATCTCGGCCCGGGCTGGGAACTGGCCAAGGTACGCGGCACGCGCTTCAACACCGGGGACGTGCTGAAGATGGCGATGGACATCGGCGCCGCGCCGACGGGCAACTGGTCGGGCTGCCATGCGGTGGCGTGGGAACGCAACGCGCCCGAGTTCGGCGACCTGGCCGTGGGCGACCAGTTCCAGAAGCACTCCTACCCGTGGGGCGTGTACATCAACGCCGAAGGCAAGAGATTCGTGGACGAAGGGGCGGACTTCAGGAACTACACCTACGCCAAGTACGGGCGGGTGATCCTGAACCAGCCGGGGCAGTTCGCCTGGCAGATCTTCGACGCCAAGATGAAGCCGCAGCTGCGCGACGAATACAAGATCAAGCAGGTGACCAAGGTGACCGCGAACACGCTCGAAGAACTGGTGAAGAAGCTCGACGACGTGAACGCCGAGGTGGCGTTAAAGGAACTGCAGGACTACAACGCGGCGGTGCAGACGGAGATCCCGTTCAACCCGAACGTGAAGGACGGGCGGGGCACGAAGGGCCTCGCGATCCCGAAGTCGAACTGGGCCAACACGCTGGACACGGCGCCGTATGAGGCCTATGCGGTGACCTGCGGGATCACGTTCACGTTCGGGGGGCTGAGGATCAACACCGAGGCGCAGGTGATGTCGACCGACGGGCTGCCGATCCCCGGCCTGTACGCGGCCGGCGAACTGGTCGGCGGGATCTTCTACTTCAACTACCCCGGCGGCACGGGCCTCACCAACGGCGCCGTGTTCGGGAAAATCGCTGGGGCCTCCGCGGCAAGAGCGGCGGCATAGAGAAAAAGGAAGCAAAATGCTGCGATTGAGAGTTGTACTGCTGGGGGTGGGCGCACTGCTCGCGCTGCCCGCCGCGCACGCCCAGACCTGGCCTTCCAAACCGCTGCGCATCGTCGTTCCCTTCGCGCCTGGCGGTTCAACCGACATCGTCGCCCGCATCCTCGCGGACAGGCTCGCCGGACCGCTCGGCCAGTCAGTGGTGGTCGACAACCGCGCCGGCGCCGCAGGCAATATCGGGGCGGAAGCCGTGGCCAAGGCGGCGCCCGACGGCTACACGCTGCTGATGGCGACCACCGGCGTGATGGCGATCAACAACGCCCTGTACAAGAGCATGACCTACGACGCCGCGAAGGACCTCGAGCCGGTGGTGTTCACGACCTCGATCACCAACGTGCTGACCGTGCCGCTCGACGTACCCGCCAAAAGCGTGGCGGAGCTGGTCGCGCTCGCCAAGGCGCAGCCCGGCAAGCTCTCCTTCGCCTCTTCGGGTGCCGGCAGCTCCACCCACCTGTCGGGCGAACTGTTCAAGAGCATGGCGGAGATCGATGTGCTGCACATCCCGTACAAGGGCAGCAGCCAGGCGCTGATCGACCTGATGGCGGGTCGCGTCTCGATGATCTTCGACAACATGCCTTCGGTGCTTCCCTACATCCGCGGCGGCAAGCTCCGCGGCCTCGGGGTCACCGGACCGAAGCGTTCAGCGGCCATGCCCGAGCTGCCCACGATCGCCGAGGCCGGCGTACCAGGCTACGAGTCCCTGTCATGGAGCGGCATTGCCGTTCCCGCCGGCACACCGCGCGACATCGTGATGCGGCTCAACCGCGAGGTCGGCGGCGTGCTCGCCGCAAGCGAGGTCAGGCAGAAGCTCTCCGAACAAGGGGCCGACCCGGTAGGCGGCCCGCCCGAAGCCTTTGCCGCGCACGTGCGCACCGAGCGCGACAAGTGGAGCCGTCTGATCCGCGAACGCGGCATCACCGTCAACTGAGCATGGCTTTCCTTTCCGCCCGCGTCGGCCGCATCAAGGCTTCGGCCTCCAATCTCGCCGCGCAACGCGCGCGCGAACTCAAGGCCGCCGGCCGCGACATCGTCAACCTCGGCCAGGGCGAGCCGGACTTCCCCACGCCCGACCATGTAATCGAGGCCGCCTGCAAGGCAATGAAGGACGGCCAGACGCGCTACACGACGGCCGACGGCACACCCGAACTCAAAGAGGCTGTCGCGGCCAAGTTCGCGCGCGAAAACGGCCTCGCCTTCCAACCCGCGAACATCACCATCGGCGCCGGCGCCAAGCAGGTGATCTTCAACGCGCTGATGGCCACGCTAGACCCCGGCGACGAGGTGATCATCCCGGCGCCCTACTGGGTCTCCTACCCGGAGATGGTGGCGTTCGCCGATGGCAAGCCGGTGCGCGTTGCGACCCGACCCGATAACGGCCTCAAGCTCCTTCCGGCCGAACTCGAAGCCGCGATCACGCCGCGCACCAAGTGGCTGATCCTGAATTCCCCCTCGAACCCCAGCGGCGCCACCTACGGGAGCGATGAGCTTCGGGGCCTGGCCGCCGTGCTCGAGCGGCACCCGCAGGTGTGGGTGATGGTAGACGACATGTACGAGCACATCCTGTTCGACGGACGGCGCTTCGCGACTCTTGCCCAGGTCGCACCGCAGCTCGCCGGGCGCACGCTCACGGTCAACGGCGTGTCGAAGGCCTATGCGATGACCGGCTGGCGGATCGGCTATGCGGGTGGTCCCGCCGAGCTCATCAAGGCCATGGGAAAGATGCAGTCGCAGAGCACCGCCAACCCGAGCTCGGTCAGCCAGGCCGCCGCCGTGGCCGCGCTCAACGGCCCGCAGGAAATCGTGCACCAGCGCTGCGCCGAGTTCGAAGCACGCCGTGATCGCTTCCTGCCCGTGATCAACGCGATTCCCGGCCTCGCGTGCGACAAGCCGCATGGCGCGTTCTACTTCTATACCTCGTGCGCCGGGCTGATCGGCAAGCGCACGCCGCAGGGCAGGGTCCTGGCCAGCGACGCGGACGTCGCGCTGCACCTGCTCGACGCGGGCGTCGCGCTGGTACACGGCGGCGCCTACGGGACCTCGCCCTACATCCGCGTCTCGTTCGCGACTTCAATGGACAACCTCGACGAAGCCTGCCGCAGGATGGGCAGCGCTTTCGCGCAGCTCTCCTAGGTGGACTGAAATGCATGTCGTAGAAAAATTCGCAGCCTATGCCGTGGGCACGCGTGCCAAACCCATCCCGCCCGAAGCACTGCACCACGCCAAGCGCGCGGTGATCGACTGGTACGCGGCCTGGCTGCCCGGCGCGGTGGTGGCCCCGGCAACGCTCCTCGAGAAGGCGCTGGCCGAGGACCTCGATCGCGGCAATGCACGGCTGGCCCTGGGCCGCAAGGCCTCCACGCGCACCGCGGCGCTTATCAACGGCACGGCTGCGCATACGGTGGAAGTCGACGACATCTTCAAGTTCGGCATCTACCACCCCGGCGCACCCACCATCGCCGCGGCGCTCGCCACAGCCCAGTCGGCCGGTGCAGGCGGCGAAGCGTTCCTGCGCGCGGTGATCGTCGGCTACGAAATCTCCACTCGCATCGGCGCGGCGATGGGGCGCGCGCACTACAAGTACTGGCACAACACCGGCACGATCGGCACCTTCGGCGCGGCCTCGGCCGCCTCTGAAATTTTCGGGCTCGACGCCAAGCGCTTTTCGCACGCGCTGGCCACGTGCGCCACCTTTGCCGCGGCGCTGCAGCAGGCGTTCCGCATGGATTCGATGTCCAAGCCCCTGCATGCGGGCCACGCGGCGGAAGCGGGCGTGCTCGCAGCGGCCGGAGCGCGCGAAGGCGTCACCGGCTCGCTCGACGTGATCGAGGGCGAAGCCGGGTTCGGCCGCGCGATGAGCGACGGCCCGGACTGGGACAAGGCCGTGGCCACGCTGGGGCGCGAGCACCACGTGACCATGATGACGTTCAAGAACCACGCCTGCTGCGGCCACACCTTTGCGGCCATCGACGGCGCGCAGGAAGCGCAACGCATGCTCGGCGCGAAGCCTGGCGACATTGCACGAGTCAGGGTCGGTTCCTACCGCGCGGCCAAGGAGGTTTCGGGCTACGAAGACCCGACGACGCCCGCCGAGGGCCGGTTCAGCCTCAAGTACGTGGTCGCCACCGCACTCGTGCATGGCAGCGTGCGCCTCGCGGCGTTCGAGCCGGCGCGCATGCAGGACCAGGTGACGCGCGCACTGATGAAGAAGATCGAAGTCACGATCGACCCGGCACTCGATGCCGCCTTCCCGGACCAGCGCGCCGCACGGGTGATCATCGATACCGTGGACGGGCGCAGCGCCGACTACCTGCAGCCGGCGCGCAAGGGCGACCCGGAACTGCCACTGACTGATCGGGACCTCGAGGACAAGTACCTCGAACTCGCCTCGCCCGTGCTCGGCGACGCTGCCGCAAAAGGATTGGTGGCGAAGCTCTGGAAGCTGGAAACGCTGCCGAACGTCACAACCGCCCTCGCCTGATGGCTCGGGCAACACTCGCGCAGGCTTTGTTCCATCCGCGCGCGGTGGCGCTGGTCGGCGCCTCCGGCGACGAGGGCAAGAACACCGCGCGTCCGCAGCGCTTCATGAGGAAGCACGGCTACACCGGCCGCATCGTGCCGATCAATCCCGGCCGCACTGCAATCCTCGGCGAGGCTGCGTACCCGACCCTTGCCGACGCGCCCGGCGAGATCGACCACGCCTTCATCATGGTGCCCGCCGCGCAGGTGGCGACGGTGCTCGAGCACTGCGCCGCGCGCGGCGTGCCGCTCGCCACGATCTACAGCGACGGTTTCGCCGAGACCGGACCGGAAGGCGCGGAGAAGGAAAGGAAGCTGATCGCGCACGCCAGAAAGCTCGGCGTGCGCGTGATCGGCCCGAACTCGATTGGTCTGGCCAACGTGAACAACGGCGCGACGATCACGGTCAACGCGGTGTTCGAGATGGACGCCCTGCCGCGCGGCGGCGCGAGCGTGGTGTCGCAGAGCGGCACCATGATCGGCACGCTGATCTCGCGCGGCGCGGCGCGCGGGCTGGGCTTTTCCAAGCTCGTGTCGGTGGGCAACGAGTCCGACGTCGGCGTGAGCGAGATCGTCGAAGTGCTTGCGGACGACCCGGATACGACGGCCATCCTGCTGTTCCTCGAAACCATCCGCGACGCGGAGCGGCTTGCGCTAGCCGCGCGGCGCGCCCACGCAGCGGGCAAGGCGGTGGTCGCCTACAAGCTCGGCCGCTCTGCGCTGGGCGAGGCGCTGGCGAAATCCCACACCGGCGCTCTGGCGGGCAGCGACGCGGCGGTCGACGCATACTTCAGGCGCAACGGCATCGTGCGCGTCGACATGCTCGAAACGCTGGTGGAGATCGTGCCACTGCTCTCCGGGCGCACGCCGCCCCTTCTCAAACATCAGCCGCGCGTGGCGGTGGTCACCACGACCGGCGGCGGGGCCGCAAGCGTAGTGGACCGGCTCGGCACGCTGGGCATGTCCACGCTCACGCCAGATGCGGCGCTGATCGCCTCGCTCAAGGACCAGGGCGTCGCGATCCGCAGCGCGCCGATCATCGACCTCACGCTCGCCGCTACGGCCGACAAGTACCGCGCGGTACTGGAGGCCCTCCTCGCGCATCCCGACTGCGACGCGGCGCTTGCGGTCGTCGGATCCTCGGCGCAGTTCCACCCGGAACTCGCGGTGAAACCCATCGTGGGCGTGGCGCGCGGCGCCAAGCCCCTGGCCGCCTTCCTCGCGCCGAACGCCGAAAACTCGCTGCGGCTGCTGGCCGATGCCGGTGTTCCGGCCTTCCGCACGCCCGAGGGTTGCGCCGATGCGCTGTCCGCCTATTTTTCATGGCAGGCCCCCACCGACGCGCCCAAAGCACCCGTACCCGGGTGGCCAGCGGACCTGCCGCGCACGGGTGCCCTGGACGAGGCGCAGGCGCTGGCCTTGTTCGACTCATTGGGCGTGCCGACCATAAAGCGTGCAATAGCGCGCGCACCGGATTTCGCTCACGCTCTCCCCTACCCGCTTGCCGCCAAGGTGTTGTCGCGCGACATCCTGCACAAGACCGAGGTCGGCGGCGTGGCGCTCGGCATAGCCGACCGCGGGGAGTTTGATGCGCGCATTGCATCGCTGCTCGAAACCGTCCGTTCGGCGGCGCCGGCCGCGAAGGTCGAAGGCGTGCTGGTGCAGTCCATGGTGAAAGGCCTTGCGGAGGCCATCGTCGGCTACCGCCACGATTCCCTCATCGGGCCGGTGGTGCTGGTGGGCATGGGCGGGCAACTGGCCGAGATCTACCGCGACACGGCACTCGAGTGCGCGCCGGTGAGCGAGGAGCAGGCCCTCGCGATGATCGGACGCGTAAAAGGCTTTGCCCTCCTCTCCGGCTACCGCAACCTGCCGCAGGGCGACCTGCGCGCGCTTGCTCGCGCCGTCGCGGCCGTCTCGCGGCTTGCATTGATCGAAGGCCAGCCTGTGGCCGAAGCCGAGATCAATCCCCTCATGGTCCTCGAGGAAGGCGTTGTCGCCGTCGATGGACTGGTCGTACTGAAAGGACCCGAATGAATTTCGAATTCACCCCTGAACAGCGCGATTTCCGCGAAGCGGTGCGCCGCTTCGCCGAGAAAAACCTCGCCGCCGGCAAGGTCGCGCGCGCACACGATCCCGCCCATCCCTGGGACGTCGCCAGGCTCATGGCAGCGCAGGGGCTGCTCGGCATCACCATGCCCGAGGCCGACGGCGGCCAGGGCGGCAATCTCATGGACGCCGTGATCGCCATCGAAACCGTTGCCTCCGTGTGCCCCAGGAGCGCCGACGTGGTGCAGGCGGGCAACTTCGGCCCGGTGCGCGTGCTCGCGGAATACGGCACGCCGTTGCAAAAGCAGAAGTACCTCACGCGCATCCTTGCCGGCGAAGCCGTGATCTCGGTAGGCATGACCGAACCCGACGCCGGCAGCGCCGTCACCGACCTCAAGACCACGGCCGCCCCCGACGGCGACGGCTGGCGGATCAACGGCAGCAAGGTGTTCGTTACGCACTCCGCGTATGCGGACGTGATTCTCGCCTACGTACGTTTCGGCCCGGGCGTCGGTGGCATCGGCTCCGTTCTGATCGACACGAAGTCCGAAGGCCTGCGCCGCGGCGAGCCCTCCGCGTTCATGTCGGGCGAGGAATGGACCCAGCTGTATTTCGACAACGTACTTGTCCCGCCCGAGATGGTGGTGCTGAAGGAAGGCGGCTTCAAGAAGCAGATCGCGGGGTTCAACGTGGAGCGCATCGGCAACACCTCCCGGTCCCTCGCGCTCGGGCGCTACGCCTTCGAGGCCGCGCGCCAATGGGCCATGCAGCGCAAACAGTTCGGCAAGCTACTGTGCGAATTCCAGGGCCTGCAGTGGAAATTCGCCGAGATGAAGATGAAGCTCGACGCGGGGCAGCTGCTGCTCTACCGCGCGGCCGCCAACGCGGACCGTGGTTTTCCCTCGCCCGAGGAGACCGCAATCGCCAAAGCCTTCTGCAACCAGGCCGGGTTCGAAGTGGCCAACGAGGCCCTGCAGGTCATGGGCGGCATGGGCTACAGCCAGGAGGAGCTTGTGGAATACTGCGTACGCCGCTGCCGGGGCTGGATGATCGCCGGCGGCTCGATCGAGATCCTGAAGAACAGGATTGCGGAAGGCGTATTCGAGCGGAGTTTCTCCCAACGGCTCTGAACCCTGCTCCGCGCAACGCAGCTCAGGGCGCCTTGATATTGGCTGCCTTGACCACACCCTTCCAGCGCTCGACTTCAGTAGCCTGGAATTTCGCGTACTCGGCGCCCGAGCGCGGCGAAGGCTCGAAGCCCGCGGCCTTGAGCCGCTCTTGCGCCGCCGGCTCGCGCGCGATCGCGAGGATCGCGTCGCCCAGCACTTTCGCGCGGTCGGCCGGCAGCGCGCCCGGCCCGTACATGCCGATCCAGCTGGTGACCGAGAAATCGGGAAAGCCCGACTCCTGCATCGTGGGCACGCCCGGCAGCTGCTCGGTGCGGTAGGGACTGGTCACGGCCAGCGCCTTGATCGCACCCGACTTGATGTGCCCCACGACGGTGGGCAGGTTCTCGAAGATCGCCTGCACGTCGTTGGCGCGCAGCATGATGATCGGGTTGCCCGACTGGCCGAAAGGCACGCCGACCATCTTCGTGCCGGTGCGCAGCATGAAAAGCTCGGCCGTCATGTGGTTCGACGCCCCGATGCTGGTCAGGCCGTAGTTGAGCTGGCCCGGGCGCGCCTTCGCATAAGCGACGAACTCCAGCGGGTTGGCCACCGGCAGGTCCTTGTTCACCACCAGAACGTTGACGAACTCGGTCACCATCGCGAGGGTGGTGAAATCCTTGTTCACGTCGTACGGGTAGTTGGGCACCACCGCGGGCGGGATGCCGTGGCTGCCAAGGCCTCCGACCAGCATGGTGTAGCCGTCGGCCGGCGCCTTGAGCAGCGCGTCCATGCCGATCATGCCGCTGGCCCCGGGCCGGTTTTCGACCACCACGGGCTGGTTGAACTTCGCGCGCAGGCCATCACCGACGATGCGCGCGACGAGGTCGGTGACCCGCCCCGCCGGGAACGGCACGATGATCTTCATCGGCTTGTCGGGAAACTCCGCGCGCGCCGGGCCGGCGAGGATGGCAAACAGCGGGGCAAGCAGCAAGGCGAGCAGGACGGGCTTTCTCATGCGCACTCCTCAGAAAAACGTGGTCAGGTTCTTGGCCAGAAGCACGTTCTGGTCCAGCAGGATCTCGCGGCGGCGGATTTTCCAGCCCGGGCCGGCGCGCACCAGCACATCGTTGCGCTTGCCGACGAACAGGTCGGACTCGTCAGCCTGCCGGTTGCGGCAGACGAGAAAGCGGCAGCGCGTGGCGACCTCCTCGGACCCGGGCGTGCCCCTCACCTCCACCACCTCGACGTTGGTGACCAGGTGCGATACGCGCGAGCGCGGCTCCTCGGCCCAGTGCAGGCCCGTTGCGAGCTGCTGCACGCGCTGGGTCAGCGTCTCCTTGCCCTCGTCGAACCAGGCCGCATCCAGCCCGGCGCGGGTGAACTCGGCGGCGTCGTCATGGCGCACGTTGCGCGCAATCGGCATGAAGTAGTGGATGTCCTCGGCGAGCAGCTCGAGCCACTCGGCGTAGCGGCGCGCATCGAGCAGCGTGGCTTCGGCGTAGAAGAAGCGCTCGACCTCGCGCTCGAGCAGCAGGCGGCGCACGGGATCGCTTGCAGCCTCAGCCACGCATCAGCTCCGGCCAGGATTTTGCGTCCATGAACTCGGCCCAGCGCGCGTAGAAGATGCGCGCGTTCTCCTCGCTGAATTCGCCGCTCTGCACCGCGCCGCGCAGTCCCGGCACGGGTTCGGCATGCCCCAGGCCCATCTGGTAGTTGTAAGGCAGGCGCCGCGCCACTGCGCCCATGCTCGCCTCGGTGGAGTAGCTCCAGTTCTCCATGTCGTCCGACTCGGTCATCCCGCCGGGACCCGAGTAGCGCAGGAAATAGTGGCGCGCGGCATCCTTTACCGCGGCCGGCGCGTCGGCGTCCATGAGGTAGAAGCGCCACATCTCCACCTCGGTCGGCCCGACGGGGTGGAACACCGCGATCGTGCGCGGCTGGCGTCCGTGGAAGGACATGTTCGGAAAGACGGTACCCACCGACATGGACACGCGCTGGCGGTTGCCCAGGTTGGCCTTGCGGCGCTCGTGGATCTCGCGGTAGTAGGCCTCGACCTCCGGGACCTTGCGGTACACCGGCACGTAGTCGGGCTCCTCGTGGTGCGGCAATTCGCCCAGCAGGCCGTGGCCCAGGCCCGGAAAGCCGATGGTGTTGCGCTTGAGGAAAGTGTCGCGCCGGCCTTGCCCGCCGCTCGGCCCGATGCCCACCATGTCCACCGAGCGGTGGCTGAAGCCGTGGTACATGTCGCCGATGAAGTTCTCCGGGGCGAACTTCCAGTTGCACTTGATGCGCCACTTCTGCACGCCGCCGATCACTTCGGAGCCGCCTTCGCTGCCGTCGCGATGGTCGAGCGCGAAATCGAGGTAAAGCTTCATGTCCCCAAGGTAATCGACGAATTCCGGTGCCTGCGCATCCCAGCTGGCCCAGACCGTGCCCTTGTAGCGGGCCACGCGCGGGCAGCGGTGCAGGCCCCAGTCGTCCTTCTTGAGCTCGCCCCGGTAGGCCGCCTCGTAATGCGGCACGCCCATGAGCGCACCGGGCGTCGTGGCCACCCGCCCGTCGGTGGAGTAGCTCCAGCCGTGGTACGGGCAGACGAAATTACGCGTGTTGCCCTGGTCGTACAGGCACACCTTCATGCCGCGGTGCCGGCAGCTGTTGAGCAGGACGTGCACTTCGCCCTGCGAGTCGCGGGTCAGGATCACCGGGTCCTGGCCCATGCGCGAGGCGAAATAGTCGTTCGGCTTGGGTATCAGGCTCTCGTGCCCGACGAAAAGCCAGCCGCGGGCGAAAATCCGCTCAAGCTCGGCGTCGAACACGCCGCGGTCCACGAACACCTCGCGGCTGACCGTCCCCTGGGCGGGGTTGACGAGGGCGGAGTACTCGGAGGGGGTTCCCATGGCCCGGGTATCGTACCGCTAGAATGCGGTAATCGCCCCCTTTGAAGCCTTCCATTTATGAAACTGCCCGCCCTCCTCGCCTCGCTCGTCCTCTCGCTGCCCGCGGCCGCCCACGCCGCCTGGCCCGAGAAGCCGATCCGCTTCATCGTGCCCTCGGCACCCGGCGGCTCGCCGGACATCCTGATGCGGGTGATGACCAACGAACTCTCCAAGCAGATGGGCGTGTCCTTCGTGGTGGACAACAAGCCCGGTGCGTCCTTCACGATCGGCACCGCCGAGATCGCGCGCTCCGCGCCGGACGGCTACACCTTGGGCTACGGCAACATCGTGTCCCTGTCGGTGGCGCAGTCGCTGCTCGACAAGATGCCCTACAGCGTGGAGAAGGACCTCACGCTGGTCTCGAACACGATCCGCGTCTTCAACCTGCTGGCGGTCAACAACGACCTCCCGGTGAAGACGGTGCCCGAGCTCGTCGCGTACGCCAAGAAGAACCCCGGGCGCCTCGCCATGGCCTCGGGCGGCAACGGCACGACCGGGCACCTGGGCGGCGAACTGTTCAAGACGATGACCGGCACCTTCATCCTGCACGTGCCCTACCGCGGCAGCCCGCAGGGGATCAACGACCTCATCTCCAGCAACGCGCAGATGATGTTCGACAACATCTCCTCGATCGGCCCGCACGCCAAGTCCGGCCGGGTGCGCGGCATCGCCGTGTCCGGCCCGCGCCGCTCGCCGGTATTCCCGGACCTGCCCACGGTGGCCGAGGCCGGCGTGCCCGGCTACGAGACCGTGGCCTGGGGCGGCGTGATCGGCCCGGCGGGATTGCCGCGCGAGGTCATGACGCGGCTGGCCGCCGAAATCCGCAAGGCACTCGCCGCGCCTGCCCTGGTCGAGCGCTACAAGGCACTCGATACGGAGATCGACGGCGGCACGCCCGAGGAATTCGCGGCGCTGGTGCGGCGCGAGACGCCCAAGTGGGCCGGCGTAATCAAGCGGGCCAACGTGAAAGTCGACTGAGATGTACCAGCCGGGCACCTCCAAGCGCCGCGCCGCCATCGACGATCTCGGTCTCACGAAGGCCGAGTTCGCCGTGCTGCGCCGGCTCTCCACGCCGGAGAAGATCCAGGCGTACCTGCTCGCCATGAACCAGAACTTCGAGCTGAAGGGCGACTCCTGCGCCTCGGTGCGCATGATCCTGCGCGACAGGCACGCGCACTGCATCGAGGGCGCTTTCATCGCCGCTGCGGCCCTGTGGATCCACGGCGAGCCCCCGTTGCTGCTGGACCTGCGCGCGGTGAAGGACTCCGACCACGTGGTGACCCTGTTCAAGAGAAAGGGCCACTGGGGCTGCATCTCGAAAACCAACGGACCGGACCTGCGCTGGCGCGACCCGGTGTACCGCACCCTGAGGGAACTCGCGTTGTCCTTCCTGCACGAGTACTCCAACAAGCGCGACCACAAGTCGCTGCGCGAGTACTCGGTGCCCTACGACCTGCGCCGTGCCGACCCGAAGATATGGGTGACCGGCGAGGACGGCGCGTGGGAGGTCGCCGAGAAGCTCGACGAGATCCGCCACTACCGCCTGGTGACCAAGGCCCAGGAAAAGCTGCTGCAGCGCCGCGATCCGTTCGAGCGCGAGGTCGCCTGCCTCACGCAGTACAAGCGGCCGCGGGTGAAACCAAAACCACGCTGAGAGCGTCCCGCACCGGGACCTGGGCTCAAGCCTGAATTTCAGGGAATTATTTCAAATCTCCGCACTGGGGGCGGCTATCCTGTCAATTTTGTACCGATACCGGTACACTACCCGCGCCGCGCCACCCCCACCGCCAGCAGGTAGCTCACCGCCCCGGCCACCGTCACGCCCAGCAGCATCCACAGTGCGGCCGCGTATCCGCCGGACGCCGTGACCACGAACGAGGCGCCGATCGGGCCGGCGGCACGGGCGAACAACGAAGGTGCGGCCAGTGCGCCGTTCAGCGCGCCGAAGTTGTCCCGTCCGAACAGTTCCGCCGGCGTGGTGGCGCGCACGATGGTATAGAGCCCGAGCCCCGCCCCGTACAGCAGCACGAAGCAGAGCAGCGCCGGCACCGAAGCCCCGGCCGCCATGAGCACCAGGAACGACACCGGCAGCAGCAGCACGGTGACCGTCCCCACCCCGGTGGCGGACAGGTGCTTGCCGAACAGGAACTCCATCAGCCGCCCGCCCACCTGCATCGGGCCGATCAGGGCTCCCACCCACACCGCGTCCGAAGCCGTTAGTCCGCGCTCCTGCATCAGCGCGATGACGTGCACCGCGACGGCCGCGGTGACGAAGGAGTTGGCGGTGAACGACACCACCAGCAGCCAGAACGCGGGCGAGCGCAGCCAGGCGTTGCCCCCGGCCTTCTTCGCGGCCACCGCCGCCCGGGCGTGGGCCGCAGGCGCCCCGGGGAGCATGAATGCATGCAGCGGCAGGCACACCAGCAGCTGGATCGCCGCGAGCACCATCACCGCGACGCGCCAGCCATGCGCATCCACCAGGGACTGCGTGACGGGCCAGAACACGGTGCTGGCGAACCCGCCGGCGAGGCTCAGCACCGTGATCGCCCAGCGGCTGCGCTCCTTGTAGGCGAGCGTGAGCACGGTGAACGCGGCTTCGTACAGGCACAGCGCCATCGCGACACCGGCGATTACCCAGGCCGCGTAGTACACCGCGACGGAGTGGACGGTGGCGAGCAGCGCAAAGGAGCAGGCGGCCAGCACCGACCCGGCCGACATCACCAGCCGCCCGCCGTAGCGGTCGATGAGCTTGCCGGTGGGATAGGCCGCCACGCCCCACACCAGCAGCGCCACCGCATGCCCGCCCACCAGCAGGTCGCGGCCCCAGCCGAGCTCCGCCTGCATCGGCTTCATGAGCACCGAGAACGCGTAGTACAGCGGCCCCCACGCGGCGATCTGCGTGACACTCAGCGCGGCGAGCGCCGCGCCATTGCCCAGTTTCATTCCCCGCGTTTCGCGTCGAGCAGGGCGAGGATCCCGGGATGGCGCGTCTCGAGCAGCGCCTGGAAGACCTGCGGCAGCACCTCGTTGCCGAGCACGCAGGTCACGTGGCCCGTGCCGTCGGCGGTGTTGAAGACGATGCGGGTGCACTTGCCCGCGACGTCGGGATTGACCGAATCGATGTCCGACAGGCGCGGGGACTCATAGAGGGTTCTCACGGGCGATCTCCTGGGTTCAGAGGCGCAGCAGGCGCCGCGCGTTGCCTTCGAGGATCGCGTGGCGGTCGGCTTCCGCGATCAGGGGATTGTTGACCACGAC
>JANNWA010000281.1:0-4424 GCA_031408275.1 Pseudomonadota bacterium | reverse complement strand
GCCGGGTGAACGTAGTTCTCGTTCATCACGGTCAGGTAGTAGAAGACGTCTTCCTTCGCCTCGACCATGCGGCGGGCGCCGTCCTGCACGATCACTGCCATCTCATAGCCGAAACACGGATCCCAGGAGCGCAGGTTCGGGACCGTGGCGGCAACCAGGTGGCTCGACCCGTCCTCGTGCTGCAGCCCCTCGCCCGAGAGCGTAGTGCGCCCCGCCGTCGCGCCAACCAGGAACCCGCGCGAGCGCTGGTCGGCCGCCGCCCAGATGAGGTCGCCGACGCGCTGGAACCCGAACATCGAGTAGTAGACATAGAAAGGCAGCATCGGCGTGCCGTGCGCGCTGTAGCTCGTGGCGGCCGCAATCCACGAAGACAACGCTCCCGCCTCCGTGATGCCCTCCTCCAGGATCTGGCCGTCCTTCGCCTCTTTGTAGTAGAGCAGTTCATCCTTGTCTTCCGGCTCGTAGAGTTGCCCGACCGCCGAGTAGATCCCGACCTGGCGGAACAGGCTTTGCATGCCGAAGGTACGCGCCTCGTCGGCCACGATCGGTACCACCCACTTGCCGAGGTTGGGGTCCTTCAGCAGCTGGGAAAGCATCTGCACGAACACCATCGTGGTCGACTGTTCCCGATCGCGAGTGCCCTCGAGGAGGCGCGCGAACGAAGCGAGCGGCGGCACGGGAACGGCAGCGCATTCGACGCTGCGCGCCGGCAGGAACCCGCCCAAGGCCTCCCGCCGGGCGTGCATGTACTTGATCTCCGCGCTCGCCGGTCCCGGCGTATGGAATCGCACGGCCTCGACGTCCGCATCGGACAACGGCAGGTCGAAGCGGTCGCGAAACGCGCGCAACGCCTCGGCATCGAGTTTCTTCTGCTGGTGGGTCCCCATCTTGCCCTGCCCCGACTCGCCCATGCCGTAGCCCTTTTTTGTCTGGGCGAGGATCACGGTGGGACGGCCCTTGTGGCTCGCGGCGGCGGCGTAGGCCGCGAAAATCTTCACTGCATCGTGCCCGCCGCGGCGCAGGTGGTCGATGTCCGCGTCGGTCATGTGCGCGACCAGGGCCTGCAGGTCGGGATACTTGTTGAAGAAGTGCTCGCGGTTGAAGCGCCCGTCCGTGGCCGCGTAGGTCTGGAATTCGCCGTCGACGGTTTCGTGCAGGCGCTTAAGCAGGACGCCTTCTTCGTCGCGTGCGAAGAGCCCGTCCCAATCGGAACCCCACAGCAGCTTGACGACGTTCCAGCCGGCGCCCGCAAACAAGCCTTCGAGTTCCTGGACGATCGAGCCGTTGCCCCGCACCGGACCGTCCAGGCGCTGCAGGTTGCAGTTCACCACGAAGATCAGGTTGTCGAGGCCCTCGCGCGCGGCGAGCGAAAGCCCGGCGAGCGACTCGGGCTCGTCCATCTCCCCGTCGCCGACGAAAGCCCAGACCTTGCGGTTCGCCGTTTCGAGCAAGCCCCGGTCGGCGAGATAGCGCATGAAGCGCGCCTGGTAGATCGCGGTGATCGGGCCGAGGCCCATCGAACCGGTGGGGAACTGCCAGAAATCGGGCATGAGCCAGGGGTGCGGATACGAGGACATACCTCCGCCACCGGTCTCGCGCCGGTAGCTGTCCAACTGCGCCTCGCTCAGACGCCCCTCGAGGAACGCGCGCGAATAGACCCCGGGCGCCGAATGCGGCTGGAAATAGACGAGGTCTCCCGACTGGCCGGCGCGGAAGAAATGATTGAAGCCAACTTCGAACAAGTCGGCCGCGGATGCATAGCTCGCGATGTGGCCGCCGAGTTCCGGGTGAGCGCGGTTGGCACGCACGACCATGGCCATCGCGTTCCAGCGCACGATCGCGCCCAGCCGCCGCTCGATCTCGAGATTGCCCGGGAACTGCGGCTGGTCGGCAAGCTGGACGCTGTTTCGGTACGGCGTGTTCATGACCGGCGGCATGGGCACACGCCGCGCGCGCGCGTGCTCGAAGAGCTTGCGCAGGAGGAACGTCGCGCGCTCGCGCCCTTCGGCTGCGACAAGCGCATCGAACGCATCCAGCCATTCGCGCGTCTCGGACGGATCGGCGTCGGGGGGATTGACCCGCCAGAAAGCGGAGGAAACGATGTCGGAAAGTTCAGTCATACGATTAGTCTAGCCCTTGGCCCGCCGCATGTGAACCGGCTGCAGGCAGGCGGCGTGCTATAGTGCGGGCCGCAGGATGCTCAAGCAGTGAATTCGCAGTCCCCTCATCGCCGCGCTCGCGGCAACGTTGGCCTCAAGTTCCCTTTCTTGATTTTCTCGCACCGGCGCCGCGGCCCGGATTTGCCGCGGCTCAATCAGAAAGGAAATGCACTATGGCTACCGGAATCGTAAAGTGGTTCAACGACAGCAAGGGATTTGGATTCATCACGCCTGACGCGGGTGGCGAAGACCTGTTCGCGCACCACAGCGCAATCCAAATGGACGGCTACAAGTCGCTCAAGGAAGGCCAGAAGGTCCAGTACGAAGAGCGGACCGGCCCGAAAGGCAAGCAGGCTGCGGACATCAAAGCCGTCTGAGCTTCAGGCACTGGAATAAAAAAAGGCCCGGATTGCCGGGCCTTTTTCATTTGCGGCTGCGGATCAACACGACCTCGCTTCGCGCTTACATTCAGTGGGAACCTGGTGCCGGCTAGAGGAGTCGAACCCCCGACCTTCTGATTACAAATCAGCTGCTCTACCAACTGAGCTAAGCCGGCTCCGGGCCGGTAGTATATCGAATTGCCCTTGAGGAACCCGCATGACCCCGCGCGCGCTCACCCGCACTGGACTGGCCGTCGGCACAGCAGGCTGTGCTGCGTTGCTGAGTTACGGGTTCTATCTCCAGTATTTCGACGGCCAGGATCCCTGTCCGCTCTGCCTCGTGCAGCGCGGCTTCTATTTCGGGTTGTTTTTCGTGTTCCTGGCAGCGGCGATCCACGGACCGAATCGTGTCGGGGGCGCCATCTACGGCCTGCTGGGAGTGTTGCTCGCGGCGGGCGGCGGCGGCACGGCGGCGCGCCAGGTCTGGCTGCAACACCTGCCGCCAGATCAGGTGCCGAAATGCGGGCCCGACCTCTACTACATGCTGGATCACTTCCCGTTTGCGAAGGTCGTCACCAACCTTTTCCGCGGCTCCGGGCAATGCGCTGAAGTCACCTGGAGATTCCTCGGCCTGTCGATCGCCGAATGGTCACTGCTGTGGTTTGTGGCCTTCGGCGGACTTGCCTTGTGGGCGCTGTGGCGGCGAGGGAAATAGGGCTTCGCCTATGCCCCCAGGGCCTCGGCGAGCGTCGGTCCATCGTACCAGTCGATATGGTTCCCGCGCCGCAGGATCATGTCGCCGCAATGCGAAGAGACCGGCACGAACGTGACTTGCGTGCCTGCCCGGGCGGCAGCGCCACTTTCTGCGGGACACGGCCAAATTCGAATCTGACGAGTGCCATATCGCTGCGCTCCAGTTGAATTGCGCGGTTCATGCCGCCCTCCGGCGAAAGAGCGGCTGTGGCCGTTCCACCGACGCCTGATAGCCATCGCTGAAATCCGCCAGGCCCCGAACCGCGTCGTCGAGCCCAGACTGATCGCTTAGGAGAAAGCTATCGAAGCCGCAGCGCGAGAGGTAGAAGAGGTTGTCGCGCAGCACTTCGCCCACCGCACGGATCTCGCCCTTGAACCCGTAGCGTTCGCGCAGCAACCGCGCGGTCGAATAGCCGCGCCCGTCGGTGAACTGGGGAAATTCGATGGCGATGACTGACAGCCCGTCCAAGCGCCCTTCCAAGGCCGCCGGATCGTCGGCGGGCCCGAGCAGCACGCCCGCCTCGCCGTCCCATTGTGCGAGCGCGACCAGCCGCTCACCCTCAGGCAGCGCGACGATTTTCCGCTGTTTGATGATGCGTACCATAGACGCGCTCCTTGAAGGGTTCGATGCCGATACGCCAGACGGTGTCCACGAACCGCTCGGCTTCGCTGTCGCGGTTCTCGAGGTACACGTCGATGAGCTTGCCAACCACCGCGGGGACTTCGTCGCGCGCGAAGGAAGGGCCGATAACTTTGCCCAATGCAGCGGGGGCGCCGGGCCGCGTGAGGCCCTGGTTTCCGCCGATGGTGACCTGGTACCACTCCTCACCATGCTTATCCACGCCCAGTACGCCGATGTGCCCGACGTGGTGGTGGCCGCACGAGTTGATGCACCCCGAGATGTTCAGGTCGAGTTCGCCGATGTCGTGCTGGAAATCGAGGTCGTCGAATTTCTGCTGGATCGCGTCCGCTATCGGGAGCGACTTGGCGTTCGCCAGCGAGCAGAAATCCCCGCCGGGGCAGGCGATGATATTGGTGAGCAGCCCGATGTTCGGCGTCGCGAGGCCCTGCTCGCGCAGCGCCTGCCACAGGCCGGGCAGCTCGGCCTGGCGTACGTCGGCAAACACCAGAT